>JAYVDG010000186.1:0-2333 GCA_043749525.1 Phenylobacterium sp. | reverse complement strand
CTCCAGAACGACGCGCTTGTAGACGCCACGACCAGCGTCGCGGAACACGATGTCCTCACAACCCTCCCCGCCCGCGAAGGCGCCGGCCGAGAACACGTCCACCCCCGACACCTTCAGCCGGGTCGAGAGCATGGAGCCGCCATAGGCGCTGGCGTCGTCGCCGGTCAGCGCCGCCGCCAAGGTCCGGCACATATCCCAGATGGGGGCCACCAGGCCGTAGGCCACGCCCCGGTGCTCGGCGCATTCCCCCACGGCATAGATGTCGGGATCGTCGGTGCGCATCTGGTCGTCGACCACCACGCCGCGCCCGATGGCCAAGCCCGCCGCCTTGGCCAGCGCCGTATTGGGCCGGATGCCCACGGCCATCACCAGGATCGAGCAGGGCAGCACCCGGCCGTCGGACAGCTTCAGCCCACTGACCCGGCCGCCTTCGCCGAGGATGGCTTCCGACTGGGCCGAGAGCACCGTCTCCACCCCGCGCTGGGCGAGCGCCTCGGTGAGCAGGAAGCCCGCGGCGCTATCGAGCTGGCGCTCCATCAGCACGTCCATCAGGTGCACCACCGTGGCCTTCATGCCGCGCTTGGCCAGGCCGTAGGCGGCCTCCAGCCCCAGCAGGCCCCCGCCGATCACCACGGCCGCGCCCCCGGCGTCGGCGGCGGCCACCATCTGGTCCACGTCGTCCAGGTCGCGGAAGGTGACCACCCCCTTGAGGTCCGCCCCCGGCAGCGGCAGGCGGACAGGGTCCGAACCGCTGGCCAGGATCAGCCGGTCGTAGGGGACGGTGAGACCGCCCTCGGTCATGACCGTCTTCGTCGCCCGGTCGATCCCGGTGACCGCCCGGCCGGCGTGCAGGGTGATGGCGTTGTCGCGATACCAGGCCTCGTCATTGATGACGATGTCGTCGAAGGCCTTCTCTCCCGCCAACACCGGTGAGAGCATGATGCGGTTGTAGTTCACCCGCGGCTCGGCGCCGAAGATGGTGATCTCATAGAGGCCCGCGTCGCGCTTGAGGATGTCCTCGACCACCCGGCAGCCGGCCATGCCGTTGCCGATGACCACGAGGCGGAGCTTGGGCGTCTGTTGGTTGTGCATGACGCTCTCTCAGACCCGGACCGGCGCGGAGTCGGCGGGCGCAAGGGTCGGCCAGACCGCGCGCCACTGGTTCTTCAGGCCGGCCAGGGCCACCAGGGCGAAGACCGCCAGGGCCGCGAAGCCGAGGAAGCCCAGCTGGTAGGTCCCGGCCATCTTCTTGGCGAGGCCGAGGGTGGAGGCCAGGTAGAAGCCGCCGATCCCGCCGGTCATGCCGATCAGGCCGGTCATCACCCCGATCTCCTTGCGGAACCGCTGCGGAGCCAGCTGGAACACCGCCCCGTTGCCGGCGCCCAGCGCCGCCATGCACAGCAGCAGCACGCCGAAGGCCATCCAGACATTGGGCATCTGGAAGCTGGCGGTGGCCAGGCCGATGGCGGCCAAGCCCAGCACCACGATCAGGGTCCGCACCCCGCCGAACCGGTCGGCCAGGGCCCCGCCCACCGGCCGGACGAAGGAGCCGGCGAACACGCAGGCGGCGGTGAAGAAGCCGGCCTTCACCGGGTCGACGCCGTATTCGGAATTGAAGTAGATGGTCAGCGACGAGGACAGGCCCACGAAGCCGCCGAAGGTCACGCTGTAGAGCAGCATCAGCCACCAGGCGTCGGCCACCTTCAGCACGTCGAGATACTCGGAGAATTTCTTCGGCGCGGGCTGCTCCGGGGCGTCCTTGGCCAGCGCCAGATAGACCACGAAGGCCACGGCCAGGGGAATGATCGCCAGGCCCACCACATTGTTCCAACCGAAGGTCTTGGCCAGCAGCGGGGCGAACAGGGCGGCCAGGGCCGTGCCGGAATTACCTGCCCCGGCGATGCCGAGCGCCAGGCCCTGATGCTCCTGCGGATACCAGCGGCTGGCCAGCGGCAGGGCCACGGCGAACGACGCCCCGGCCACCCCCAGCAGGACTCCCAGCACCAGCACCTGGTGATAGTTGTGGACCCCCAGAAGCCAGGCCGTGGCCAAGCCGGTGATCACGATGCTCTGGCCGATCAGGCCGGTGCGCTTGGGACCGATGCGGTCGACCATGACGCCGGCCACCAGCCGCAGCAGCGCCCCCGACAGCACCGGGATCGCCACCATCAGACCCTTCTGAGCGGGATCGAGGTGGAACTCCGTGGCGATGGCCACGCCCAGGGGGCCCAGCAGGACCCAGACCATGAAGCTGAAGTCGAAATAGAGGAAGGCGGCGAACAAAGTCGGCGTGTGGCCCGACTTGAGGAAGGAGCGGTTCAGCATGGGACAAA
>JAYVDG010000185.1:0-2337 GCA_043749525.1 Phenylobacterium sp. | reverse complement strand
GCCCCCGGGGTTCCATGCGTCAACCGCTTCGCCTGTTCAGCGCCGTCCTCCTGGCCGCCGCCCTCGTCGCCGGCCCGTCCTTCGCCAAGTCGCGGATCAAGGACATCGTGGAGTTCGAGGGCGTCCGCGAGAACATGCTGGTGGGCTACGGCCTGGTGGTGGGCCTGAACGGCACGGGCGACTCGCTGCGCAACGCCCCCTTCACCAAGCAGAGCCTGGAAGCCATGCTGGAGCGTCTGGGGGTCAACACCCGCGACGCCAACCTCAACACCAAGAACGTGGCCGCCGTGATGGTCACCGCCAAGCTACCGGCCTTCGTGGCCACCGGCTCCCCCATCGACGCCAGCGTCTCGGCCCTGGGCGACGCCAAGAGCCTGCAGGGCGGCACCCTCCTGGTCACCCCGTTGCTGGGCGCCGACGGCCAGGCCTACGCCGTGGGCCAGGGCACGGTGCAGACCGGTTCGGTCTCCGCCGGCGGCGCCTCGGGCTCCTCGGTGTCCAAGGGCGTTCCCACCGCCGGCCGCATCGCCTCGGGCGCCATCGTCGAGCGCGAGATCGGCTTCCAGCTGGCCAGCATGACCCAGCTGCGCATGACCCTGCGCAACCCCGACTTCACCACCGCCAAGCGCATCGCCGACGTGATCAACGCCAAGTATCCGGGCTGCGCGCGGGCCGACAACCCCACCATCGTGACCATCCAGCCCAACGAGGGCGTCAACATGGTGGGCTTCATCTCGCAGATCGAGAACCTCAGCGTCGAACCTGACGACGCAGCCAAGGTGGTGATCGACGAGGTGGCTGGCGTGGTGGTCATGGGCGACAATGTCCGCATCTCCACCGTCGCCATCGCCCAGGGCAACCTGACCATCAGCGTCCAGGAAAGCCCGGCCGTCAGCCAACCCGCCCCCTTCAGTCAGGGCCAGACCACCACCGTGCCCCAATCGACCGTCTCCGTGGACGAGGAGAAGGGCAAGAAGCTGATCACTCTGAAGGAGGGCGCGTCGCTCGCCACCCTGGTGGCCGGCCTCAATGCGCTCGGCGTCACCCCCCGCGACATGATCTCCATCCTGCAGGCCATCAAGGCCGCGGGCGCCCTGCAAGCCGACATCGAGGTCATGTGATGGCCGACATCGCCGCCCCCGCCGCCAACGTCACGGTCCCCGCCCCCGCGCCGATGAGCGCGGCGGAAATGGCCAAGCGCGGCCAGATCGACAAGACCTCCAAGGAGTTCGAGAGCTCGTTCCTGTCGGTCATGCTGGGTCAGATGATGAAGGACGTGAAGGTCTCCGAACCGTTCAGCGGCGGCCAGGGCGAGGACGCCTTCAAGTCCTTCATGAATGACGCCATGGCCAAGCAGGTCGTGAAGTCCGGCGGCATCGGCATCGCCGACGACGTCGCCAAGGAAATGCTGAAGCTTCAAGGTCTGAGTTAGGAATTCACGATGGCCCTTTCCGCCCTCGACGCCACCGACCGCGTGGACCAACTGGTGATCCTCACCGAGCGCCTGACCGAGCTGGTGGCCCTGGAGGCCCAGGCCTTCGAGCAGCAGCGCCCGCAGGAGGCCATGGCCTACATCGAGGAAACCTCGCGCCTGGCCAACATCTACCGCCACGAGTCGGCCCGGGTCCGCGCCAACCCCGCCATGGTGGCCTCGGCCCCCCTGGCCCAGCGCACCCGCCTGATCCGCGCCACCGAGGCCTTCGACAGCGTGCTGGCCCGCCAGGGCCGCGCCCTGGACGCCGCCCGCACGGTCACCGAGGGCCTGGTCCGCACCATCGCCAACGAGGTCGCCGCCCAGCGCACCACCGGCTCCGGCTACGGCCTCAAGGGCGCCCCCTCGGCCCCCGGCTCGGCCACCAGCATCACCTTGAACAAGCGCGCCTGAGAGCTCGGATTCCGAGCGCACCCCAACATCGCTCGCAATGATTGCGTAGGCTCCAAAAACGCGTGAAGCCTCGCCCTCGAAAAACGAGGGGGAGCTACCTTATGTCGTTGCCAAACCCAGTCATTTTCGTTCCAGGCGTGACAGCCACGAATTTGCGCGACCTTTACCCAATTCCGCCCGACACTGTGTGGTCTCTGCTAACGCACGAGTACGAACGCGTCGGACTTCATCCTGAAGACTACCGCTTCGAAGGCCAACTGCCGGCTCAAATACACGCGGATCAGATTTTCGAGATTGCGTACAAGGAAATGGTTCTCGACCTGCGGCATGATCTCAGAGTCTGACTCATAATATTTTTGATTATGATCAGAGGGTTGCGAGCCTTCTGGTCATGAGCTGGACCGAGGCCATGAAGAGCCAGGCGGTTGAGCTTTCGAGGGTAGTCTCGACGT
>JAYVDG010000184.1:0-6629 GCA_043749525.1 Phenylobacterium sp. | reverse complement strand
TAGCCGAAGATGGTCTGGCTCATGGTCATGGTGACCAGCATCGGGATCGACAGCAGCGTGTTGGTCCGCGAGAACAGCATCGCCGTGCGGCCGGCCTTGGCCTTGGCGTCGGCGTCGGCTTCCACGATGCCCAGCGCGATCTTCTGGTTCGGCCAGATGAAGGCCCAGACGTTGATGAACATGATCGTCGCCAGCCACATGCCCATGCCGATGAAGATGTGGCCGGGATCGACGAAGCCTTCACTGGCGCCGAGGCTGAAGGCCGCGACCAGATAGCCGCGGTTGAAGGCCAGGATCACGCCCGCCACCCAGGTGCAGAGCGCCGCCCAGCGGAACCAGAACAGCGCCGCAGGGGCGATGAACTTGGAGACCGCCGGCTTCAGCTCGGCCGGGATATTGGCCATCTGCGGGATCTGGACGAAGTTGAAGTAGTACAGCAGGCCGATCCACATGATGCCGCAAAGCACGTGGATGAAGCGGAACAGCGCCTGGAAGAAGATGGCGTCAGCCCCACCGCCATTGTGGCTGAAGTAGCCGGCGATGATGATCAGCGCGAGCACCAGGCTCACGATGATGGTGTTGCGAAGATTTGCGAGAAGTCCAGCCATGGGTATGCCTCTACGATTCCTGCCCTGACCGTCAGCTATACGCAGTTTCATCCGGGGCTGCTAGTTGCCCGACACGCTCTCCACGGCGCCGAATATCGCCTCTAGCCGGACGGAGATTTCCGGCGGCAGGGCCGGGGCGTTGATGGCGGCGATATTGGCCTTCAGGTGGGCGACGCTGCCGGTGCCGGTGAGGATGACATGGGCGCCGGGCGCGTGGCGGCAGAAGCGGTAGGCGGCCTCCACCTCCGAACCGATCTCCGGATTTTCGCGCAGGAACTTCAGCGGATCGGCGGGATCGACCGCGCCAGCCGCCACCTCGCCTCTGGCCAGCAGCTTCTCCACGGTGTCGCGCAGGGCCTCAGGGTTGCTCAACGCCCGGCGTACGGCGAACATGATGAGCGTGCCGATGTCATGAGCCTGGGCCTGCGGGAACACCGTGCGCCGGGCCGAGGGGTTCAGCAGGTTGAAGCCCACCATGGCCACGTCGAAGTGCGCGTCGGGCATGGCCCGGGCCAGCATGGCGTGGCGGGTGTCGGCGCCGAAGGCCTCGGTGACGCCGATATGCCTGATCTTACCGGCCGCCTGCTGGCGCTTCAGCTCAGGCAGCAGGGTTTCGACGCAGGCCTCGTAGTGAGGCAGCGTCACGCCGTGCAGATTGAACAGATCGACATGGTTGGTCCCGAGCCGCTTCAGGCTGCCCTCCAGGCTCTCGGTCAGGGCGTCGGACGTGATCAGCTCCCGGTCCCTGCCCGGACCGCCGTCGGTGGGACTGGCCTTCGTGGAGATGAACACTTGGTCCCGCCGGCCTTTCACCCCCAGACCCACGGCCTCTTCGGTCCCGTACATCCGCGCGGTGTCGATGAAGGTGATGCCCAGGTCGATAGCGGCGCTGACCACACGGGAGGCGTCCTCCGCGCTCGCGCCGCCCGCCATGCCCAGGCGGGAATGCCCGCCACAGCCCAGCCCCGCGGCGCTGACCACGGCGTTGGTTCGGCCCAGACGAACGGTTTGCATGGCGTCTCTCTCCTTGAAGGAGGGAGACTAGATCGCGATCAGGGCGGCGGCGAGCCTGCGGCCTTCGGCGGTCAGAACATTGTACATCCGCGCCGCCGTGGGGGTGTCCATGAACTCCAGCCCGATGCCGGCTGCCGACAGCGCCTCGCGCACCGCCTTGGGCGGCAGGGCGTTGGCGGCCCCCATGCCCAGCAGCACGAACTCCACCTCCCGCAGGCCGGCGTCCAACACCGCCGACAGGCTCTCGGGCGTCAGCTCGGCGAGGCGGGTCACCGGCCAGACCTGGGCCTGGTCCTGGACGATCAGCACCGAGCCCTCGTGGCGCGCGCCCGACAGCCGGAACCCGCCGTCGCCATAGGCGTCGATGGAGGGAGCGTCGCGGGCCACGGGCTAGACCCCTTCCGAATCAGTTTGAATCAACCTGATCGGACAAAAAGGGTCTATCTTCTTGAATCTAGAGCATGTCCGGGCGGCGAACCGGTGCCCACTTGCGCCTGACATGCTCTAGGGCCGCGCGTTGGCCGGCTTCATCGGCTCGGCCGCGTCGTCGCCACGCTTCACGCCCCACAGCAGGATGATCGGCAGGGCGACATAGATGGACGAATAGGTGCCGATGATGATCCCGAAGACCATGGTGAAGACCAGCGGCAGCAGGACGGGACCGCCCAGCACCAGGGCGCCGGAGAGCGCCAGGATCGCCGTCGACCCGGTGATCAGGGTGCGCGACAGACGCTCGTTCTCGGACTTGTTGATCACCTCGGCCAACGGCGTGGTCTTGTACTTGCGCAGGTTCTCGCGAAGCCGGTCGAAGGTGATGACCTTCTCGTTCATCGAATAGCCGATGACCGTCAGCAGGGCCGCGATCGAGGTCATGGAGAACTCGAACCCCGTGAAGGACAGCACCCCCAGGGTCAGCAGCACGTCGTGAAACACGGCCACCACGGCGCCGAGGCCAAACTGCAGCTGGAAGCGGAACCAGATGTAGCCGAGCATGAGGACCAGGGCGATGCCGAGCGCCATGAAGCCGCCCTCGATCAGCTCACCCGAGACCTTGGCGCCGACGACCTCGACCTTCTTGAACTGGATGCCGGGGAACTCGGCGGCCAGGGCGGTCTGGATCTTGGTGGCGCCGGCCACCGCATTCACGTCCTCGGCGGTGCGGAACGACAACATGGCGCCGTGGCTGTCGCCCAGGGCCTGGACCTTGGCGTCCTCGCCACCCGCGGCGGCCAGCGCCGTGCGCAGCTTGCCGATGGGCGCATCGCCCGGCGTGCGGACCTCGATCAGCGAACCGCCGACGAAGTCGATGCCCATGTTCAGGCCCTTGGTGAAGAAGGACACGCCCGAGAGCACGATGAGGATCGCCGAGAGCACCGCCGCATAGGGCGCGAGCCCCACGAAGTTGAAGTGGAATTCCCGCGGGAGAAGAGTGATCAGGGGCCAACGCATGGGCATAACCTTCAAACGATCGGCAGGGTCTTCGGCTTCGTGGCGCGGAACCACCAGCCGATGAGCAGTTGAGTGCCGACCACGGCGGTGAACACCGAGGTGATCACCCCGATCAGCAGGGTCAGGGCGAAGCCGCGGATCGGGCCGGCCCCGAACTGGAACATGATCAGGGCCGAGATGGCGCTGGTGATGTTGGCGTCGAGGATGGACACCAACGCGCGCTGATACCCATGCTCCAGGGCGGAGATCGGTGACCGGCCCGCATGGGCCTCATCGCGCACCCGTTCATAGATCAGCACGTTGGCGTCGACCGCCACGGCCAGGGTCAGGATCAACCCCGCGATGCCGGGGAAGGTCAGGGTGAACTGGAACAGCGACATGATTCCGAAGATCAGCAGCATGTTGACGATCAGGGCCAGCGCCGCGAACACCCCGAACAGGCCATAGGCCAGCACGATGAAGACGATGATCGCGACGGCGCCGACCGCCAGGGAGATGGCCCCGGCCTTGACCGCGTCCGCGCCCAGTTCGGCGCCGACGGTGTTCTGCTGCTCGACGTTCAGGGGCGCCGGCAGCGCCCCGGCGCGGAGCAGCACCGCCAGATTGTTGGCGCTCTCGGCGGTGAAGTTCCCGCTGATCTGGCCCGAGCCGCCGGTGATTGCGCCGTTGATGACCGGCGCGGAGATCACCTTGTTGTCCAGCACGATGGCGAAGCGCTTGCCGATGTTCTGGGCGGTGGCGTCGCCGAACCGGCGGGCGCCCTGACCGTTGAAGCGGAAGTTGACCACGGCCTGGCCACTCTGGCTGTCGAAGCCCTGGTGGGCGTCGGTCAGCATTTCGCCGGTGACCAGGGCGCGCTTCTTGATCAGGATCGCGCCGCCGCCCTCTTCGTAGGACAGCAGTTGCGAGCCGGGCGGCACCCGGCCGGCGGCGGCCTCCGCCGTGGTCACGCTGTCGTCCACCATCTGGAAGGTGAGCTTGGCCGTCTGGCCGATGATGTTCTTGAGCTTGGTGGGATCGCTCTCGCCGGGCGCCTGGACCACGATGCGGTCGACGCCTTGGCGGCGGATGTCCGGCTCCTTGGTGCCCAGCTCGTCGATCCGGCGGCGGATGATCTCGATGGACTGCTCCACCGCCTTGCCGGACTCGGCGATCAGCGCCTGTTCGGAGAAGACCAGACGGATGCGCTGGTCGCCGCTGGAGCTGATCGTCACGTCGCGGCCGCTGGTGGCGCCGGCCATCGGCGCGCCGACGTTCTTGCGCAGCAGGTTGGTGGCTGCGGTCAGCTGCGCGGGATCGGTGATCCGCACGGAGACCGCGCCGTCCACCTGGCCGAGATCGGTAAACTCGATCTTGTCCTCACGCAGGGTGGTGCGGACGTCCTCGATGAGGTTGGTCAGCTTCTCGGCGCGCAGGGCCTTGGTGTCGACCTCCAGCAGCAGGTAGGACCCGCCCTGGAGATCGAGGCCGAGGTTCAGCTTCTTGTGCGGAAAGAAACTCGGCAGGCTGTCGAGCGTCTTCTGAGGAAGCACGTTCGGCAGGCTGAACAGGAGGCCGAAGATCACCGACAACAGGACGGCGATCGTTCTCCAGCGCGACGGAGCGATCATTTACGGGGCTCTCAGGCCTTGGAATCGTTGGCCGGGGCGGGCTCGCCCTTGACCCGGACGTCGGAGATCATCGTCTTGACCACCTTGACGGTGACGCCCTGGGCGATCTCGACGCCGACTTCCTTGTCCTCGACGCGGACCACCTTGCCGATGACGCCGGAGTTCAGCACGACGACGTCGTTGCGCTTCACGTTGGAGATCATCGCCTGATGGGTCTTCATCCGCTGCTGCTGCGGGCGGATCATCAGGAAGTAGAACAGCACGACCAGGCCGATGAGCGGCAGGAACTGCATCAGCATTTCCTGCGGTCCACCACCAGCGGCGGCGCCGGCGGTCTGAGCGAAGGCGGGGGTGGCGAACATGGTCTCTCCGAAGTCCGTCGTCGGGCCGGCGAAAAGCCGTCCGTTTTCAAGTCGGCGGAAGCTATGCGTTCGCCCCTGCTTTTGCAATGGAACGGCAGGCCCGCTAAGCACCAACGCCATGGATTCAGAGTTGAAACCCGTTCTCGAACGCATCGCCGCCGCCCTGGAGCGTCTGGCGCCCCCTGCCCGCGTCCCGCCGGTCTTCGAAGGCGCGCGGCTTTTCCGGCACGATGGCGCCTCCCAAGCCTTCCATCCGGCCCCGGACTACGGCCTGCCGCTGGACGCCCTGGTGGGCGTCGACAGGCAGAAGGCCCGCTTCCTTGAGAACCTGCAGAGGTTCACCAAGGGGCTGCCGGCCAACCACGCCCTGCTGTGGGGCGTGCGCGGCACGGGGAAGAGTTCGCTGACCAAGGCCGCCTTCATGGCGGTGGTCCAGGATGCGCCGGACCTGAAGCTGGTGGAGGTGGACCGCGACGAGGTCACCGCCCTGCCCGCCCTGTTCGACACCCTGCGCGAACAGCCGCAGCGGTTCGTGGTGCTGTGCGACGACCTCTCCTTCGAGGAGGGCGCGGCGGCGGCCAAGGCGCTGAAGTCGGCCCTGGAGGGCGGGGTCTCCGGCCCGCCGGCCAATGTGCTGTTCGTGGCCACCTCCAACCGCCGCCACCTGATGCCGCGCGGCCATGGCGAGGACCGCGGCCTGATCGCCACGGCCGAAGACGCCGAGGAGGAAGTCAGCGTCTCCGACCGCTTCGGCCTCTGGATAGGCTTCCCGCCGATGGACCAAGCGATCTACCTGGAAGCCGTCACGAACTACGCCCGCGCTCACGGCCTGATCATCGCCGACCTGGAACGCCGCGCCCTGCAATGGGCGCAGCTGCGCGGCGGCCGCTCCGGCCGCGTCGCCTGGCAGTTCATCCGCGACCTGGCGGGGGAACTGGGCAAGACATTGCCGACGTAACACAGCCGCGTAGATGCTCCCCCCTCTGGGGGAGCTGGCGCGAAGCGCCTGAGGGGGACTTTGACTCTGGTTTGGGGTCGAAGGGGTCAACGACGTTGATCCCCTCCGACAGCCGGCTCCGCCGCCTGCCACCTCCCCCACATCGGCCTACGGCCTGGGGGAGGATCTTAGGTCATCCACCCTCCCCATGAAGGGGAGGGCGAAAGCTCTACCTTCCCAGCACCAGCTTCGGATCGATCGGCCGGGCCCGTTCCGTCGGGGCCGGGGCGAAGCGGACCTCGAAGTGCAGCTGCGGTTCGGAGACCCCGCCGCTGGCGCCCACCTGGCCGATCTGCTGACCCTGGACGACCTTCTGCTGCATCTTCACGTCCACGCGGGCGAGGTGCCCATAGGCCGTGACCCAGCCGTCGGCGTGCTTGACCAGAACCAGATTGCCAAACCCCGGCACTTGATCGCCGGCATAGACCACATCGCCCCCGGCGGCGGCGCGCACCGCTTCACCGGCGCTGGCGCGGATGTTCAAACCGTCGTTGCGCTGCCCCGTCCCCTTCGGACCGAAGTCCGAAATGATGTCGCCCCGCAGCGGCCAATTGAACCGGCCCCGGCCCTGGGCCTGGATCTGGGCGTC
>JAYVDG010000183.1:0-2343 GCA_043749525.1 Phenylobacterium sp. | reverse complement strand
CTCCGGACGTCGCCGGGTGCCGCAAGGTCTATTGCCCCGAGGCGCTGCGGGTCATCAATTCCACCGCGATCCTGCTCAACGCCACGCACCGCGCGGCGATGGTGCCCCCGCCCACTCCGCCGCGGCCTCCGGCCGCGCCCTAGACACCCCGGAAGACCGGCGTGCGCTTCTGGTTGAAGGAGGCCACGCCCTCGCGCCGGTCCTGCGTGGTGAACAGCTGGTTGTAGGCCTCCAGCTCCAGGGCCATCGCCTGGTCCAGGGGCAGCACCGCGCCGCCGCGCACCACCCGTTTCAGGGCCCGCACCGACAGCGGCGCCTTGGACGCGATCAGGGCGGCGCGCTCCAGCACCTTGGGCAGAAGCGCCTCGGGCGCACACACCCGGTTGACGATCCCAACCGCCAGGGCCTCGGCCGCATCGATGGGCGCGCCGCTCATCAGCAGCTCCGACGCCCGCCGCTCACCGACCGCCCGAGTCAGGAGTTGAGTCCCGCCCAGGCCGGGGATGATCCCCAGCCCGGCCTCCGGCAGGCCGATCCGCGCCGTCTCCGAGGCCCAGGCGAAGTCGCAGGCGAGCGCCATCTCCGCCCCGCCGCCCATGGCCGCGCCGTTCACCGCCGCGATCACCGGGAAGGGACAGGCCAGCTGGGCGCGGATCATGTCCTCGAACAGCCGGTGCTGCTCGCCCCACGCCGCGTCGGTCATGCCGTCGCGTTCCTTGAGGTCCGCGCCCGCGCAGAAAAACCGTCCCGCCCCGGTCAGCACCACGGCGCGCACCTCCGAGTCATCGGCGATCCGCATCCACAGGGCCAGCAGTTCGCGCCCCATGGCGGTGTTGAGCGAATTGGCCGCCTCGGGCCGCGACAGGGTGACGACCAGCAGGCCGGGGCCTGTCTCCTCGACGGCGATGGTCTGGTTCATTCGGCCTCCGTTCCGGCGACGATCTTCGCATCATGCAGTTTGGCGATCTCAACCCCGGTCAGCTTCAGCACCTCGGCGAGCACCTGGTCGGTATGCTGTCCCAGCTTCGGCGCGGGCCGCACCTCGCCGCGCGCGTCCTGGGGAATGGTCGCCATGGCGCCGGGGGCTGGATAGCTCAGCCCGCTCGGATGGATCACGTCCTGGAACACCGGATTGGCCTTGAAGAGGCGCGGATCCTCCAGCGCCGCCTCCAGGGTCTGGTAGGCGCCCCAGGTCACCCCGCCGGCGTCGAACGCGGGCGTCAGCTCGGCGGCGGTCCGCGCGGCGAAGGCTCGCTCGAACAGTGGATAGAGCCGCGCCCGGTGCGTGAACCGCAAGCCCTCGTCGGTGGCGAAGGATACCCCCAGCTCGGCCTCGACCGCGGCGGCCTGGGCCACGATACCCAGGGTCTCCAGCGCCTTGCTCCACTGCTTGGGCGTGATGGCCAGCAGCATCAGCTTCTGGCCATCCTTGGTGGTGAAGTCGCGGCCGAAGGCGCCGTAGATGTCGTTGCCCATGCGCGGCCGTTGATGACCGGCCAGCATCGTCTCGGCGGTGAAGCCGAGGTTGGCCATGGTCGCCGCCCCGATGTCCGACAGCGGCGCGCGGATCTCGCGCCCGCCCTGCCCGCGCATCCGCGCCAACAGGGCCGAGACCAGGGAGAAGGCGCAATAGGCGCCGGTCAGCAGGTCCCAGGCCGCCAGCACATGGTTCACCGGCCGCGCGTCCCCCACTGGTCCGGTCATCAGCGGCAGGCCCAGGGCCGAGTTGATCGTGTAGTCCATCCCCTGCGACCCGTCGGCCCAGCCCATCACCCTCACGCAGATTAGGTCGGCCCGGATGGCGCTGAGCTTTTCGTAGGACAGGAAGCCATCCACAGGGAAGTTGGTGACGAATAGGCCGCCGTCCTCGCCGGGCGCCGCAGCCAGGCGCTGCGCCAGCTCGCGGCCCTCGGGGCGGGCCAGATCGATGGCCACCGACATCTTTCCCTTGTTCAGCCCCTCCCAATAGAGGCTGTCGCCCGCTTCGGAGAGCGGCCAGCGGCGGAAATCAGGCCCGCCGCCGATGTTGTCGAAGCGGATCACCTGCGCGCCCATCTGCGCCAGGTACAGCCCGCAGGTCGGCCCCGCCACGAAGGCCGAGCCCTCCACCACCCTCATGCCCTTCAGCAAGTCGTACATCAGAAGCTCTTGGGCATGCCGAGCACGTGGGTGCCCACGTGGCTGAGGATCAGGTTCGTGGAGATCGGCGCCACCTGGTAGAGCCGCGTTTCGCGGAACTTGCGCTCGATGTCGTACTCCTCGGCGAAGCCGAAGCCGCCGTGGGTCTGCAGGCAGGTGTCGGCGGCGAACCAGGACGCTTCCGACGCCACCATCTTCGCCATG
>JAYVDG010000182.1:0-2349 GCA_043749525.1 Phenylobacterium sp. | reverse complement strand
TACAACACCGCGGCCTCCAAGGAGCTGTCGGGGCCGCTGAAGCTGCAACTGCACGCGCGCCGCCTGAGCCTGCCGCACCCCTCCAGCGGCACCCTGGTATTGGAGGCGCCGCTGAGCCCGGAGATGAAGGAGGGCTTCGCCCGCTTCGGCTTCGACGAGCACGAGGCCGATCCCGAGCCCTTCCGCCGGGGGCGGAAGTAGGGCGCCTATCCGTTGAGAGACCCCATCATCCCGGCGGCGTAGCGGTCGCCCACGGAGATGTCGGCGGGGAAGGCGGCGTCGATCTCGGCGAGGTCTGCGGCGCTCAGCACGACGTCGGCGGCGCCGGCGTTGTCCTCCAGGTACTTGATGCGGCGGGTGCCGGGGATCGGGACGATGTGTTCGCCCTTGGACATCACCCAGGCCAGGGCCAGTTGCGAGGCGGTGACGCCCTTGGCCCGGGCCAGGGCCTTGACCTTCTCCACGACCGCCAGGTTCCTGGCGAAGTTCTCGCCCTGGAAGCGGGGATTGGAGCGGCGCCAGTCAGCGGCGCCGAAGTCATCGGGGGTCTTAATCTCGCCGGTGAGGAAGCCGCGGCCCAGCGGGCTGTAGGGGACGAAGCCGACGCCGAGACGTTCGCAGGCGGCGAGCGGGCCGCTCTCCGGGTCGCGGGTCCAAAGGGAGTATTCGCTTTGCAGGGCGGTGATCTGGTGGATCTTGCAGGCCCGCTCCAGGGTCTCGGCGGAGGTTTCCGACAGGCCGATGTGGCGGACCTTGCCTTCCTTCACCAGCTCAGCCATCGCGCCAACCGTCTCCTCGATCGGCGTGTCGCGGTCGACGCGGTGCAGGTAGTAGAGGTCGATGACGTCGGTCTTCAGCCGCTTCAGGCTGGCCTCGCAGGCCGAGCGGACATAGGTCGGGCTGCCGTCGACACCCGTGGCGTCACCCTTGCGGACGATGCCGAACTTGGTGGCGAGGTAGACCTTGTCGCGGCGGCCGGTGAGGGCCTCGCCCAGCAGTTCCTCGTTCTCATAGGGGCCGTAGATGTCGGCGGTGTCCCAGAAGTTGATCCCCATTTCCAGGGCGCGATTCAGGGTGGCGAGGCTCTCGGCCTTGTCCGACGGCGCGCCGTAGACGGCGGTCATGGTCATGCAGCCCAGGCCCATGGCGGAGACGGTGGGACCCTTGGCCCCCAGTTGACGGGTCTTCATGCGCATTCTCCCTGAACGAAATGACCAATTCAATTGATTTGGTCATTTCGTCTCATCCGACACTTGCTGTCAACCGTCACGGCCGCCTAATAGGTTCATGGCCGAGCCCGCTCCCGAGTCCCGAACCAAGGCCGACGCGATCCTGAGCGCCGCCCAGCGGCTATTCACCCAGTTCGGATTCCGCCGCACCTCCATCGACGACATCGCCCGCGAGGCGGGGATCGCGAAGGGCACGGTCTATCTCTATTTCGACGGCAAGGAGGCGGTGTTCCGCGCCATGCAGGCGCGCAACCTGGCCGAGGTCGAGGTGGCGTGCGACGCCGCCGAGGCGGCGGGCGGCGGATTCGGCGACCGGCTGCGCGGGGTGCTGGAGGCGCTCTACGCCGGCATGTACGACCGCTACGGTCAGTCCGAGCATCTGGTGGAGCTGAGCTCCACGCGGCTGGCGGTCGGCCCCGACATCGCCGGTCAGGTGGACCAGACCTATACCGGGCGCATCGTCGGCTTCCTCAAGGCCGCCGAAAACGCGGGAGATGCCAGCCTCGCGGCGTCTGGCCTCGACGCCGCCGCAATCGCCGCCACATTGATGGCCGCCGCCAAGGGGGCCAAGCAGAGCGAGTCCGGCCCGCCCGATCCGGCGACCTACCGCGCCAGCCTGGCCCGTATCGCGGCCCTGATCGCCGCGGCGCTGCGCCCCTGACAACCGGAGAGACCCGATGACCCATCCCGCCCTGACACCGGGCCGCGCCGCCGTCGTGGTGGGGGCGGCCAGCGGCATTGGTCTGGCCGCCGCCAAGCGGTTCGCGGGCCTGGGGATGAAGGTCTGCCTGGCCGACCAGAACGCCGAGGCCCTTGAAGTCGCGGTGACGGCGGTGGCGGCGGTGTCGACGGCGCCGGCCGACGTGTTCGGCATGGCGACCGATGTCGCCGACGCCCATGCGGTCAACTGCCTGCGTGACGCGGCCTATGAGCGGTTCGGCGAGGTCGCGGTGCTGATGAACAATGCCGGGGTCGGCGGCGGCGGCGGAGCCTGGGAGTATCCTGACCGTTGGCGGCGCCTGCTGGAGATCAATCTCTGGGGCGTGATCAACGGCCTGCAGGCCTTCACCAGCCTGATGCTGGACCAGGGCACGCCCTGCGCCATCGTCAACACCGGCTC
>JAYVDG010000181.1:0-6658 GCA_043749525.1 Phenylobacterium sp. | reverse complement strand
CGTGGCTGATACTCCTGGCCGTGCTGCCGATCACGGCTCTGATTGCGCTCGCCCTGCCCATGACCCCCAGCCTCAAGCTCGCCGTGCTGGCCGGCCTCGCCACCGTCGCGCCGCGCACCTTCGTCAAGATCGCGCAGGAACGCCGCCGGGCTGCGGGCGAGGTGAAGAGCGCGGCCCTGCTCGACATTGGCCAAACCCTGGGCGGCTTCCTGATCGGCGTGGCCCTGGCCTTGGCGGGCCTCGGCGGCGCCGCGCCGGTGGCCGGCGTCGGCCTGGCGGCCCTGGCCTGCGCGCCCTTCATCCTGGCCCGAGAACACCGCCATCAGGCGGGCGGCCTGATCGAGACCCACCGCCTGCGCAGCCACGCCGCCTATGGCGTGCCGGTGGCCCTGTCGCTGATCCTGGCCCTGGTGCTGTCCACCACCGACCGTTTCCTGCTGTCGGCCTTCCTCGATGAGAGCGCGGTGGGGGTCTATCACGCCGGCTACAGCCTCGCGAACCGCACCCTGGACGTGGTGTTCATCTGGCTGGGAGCCGCCGGTGGTCCCGCCCTGATCATGGCCCTGGAGCGCGGGGGTCGCAGCGCTCTGGCCGAGGCCGCCCGCGAACAGGCCCAGCTCATGCTGCTGCTCACCGTACCGGCCGCCACGGGCCTGGCGCTGGTGGCCGCCCCCCTGGCTCAACTGATGATCGGCCCGACGCTGAGCGCGGGCGCTGGCCACGTCACTCCCTGGATCGCGCTCAGCGGCCTGCTGGCGGGCCTGACCACCTACTATTTCCACCAGGCCTTCACCCTGGGTCGCAAGACCCCCTTCCTGCTGGCGGCCATGGCGGTCCCGGCGGCGGCCAATGTGGTGCTGAACCTGATCCTGATCCCCCGCTTCGGCCTCGACGGCGCCCTGTGGGCGACGCCGGCCAGCTATGGCATGGGTCTGCTGGCCTCGGCCGTCCTCGGCCGTCGCAGCGTGAGCCTGCCGATCCCGTGGCTGACCGTGGTCCAGGCGCTGGGCGCCAGCGCGCTTATGGCCCTGGTGGTCAGCCGCATCCCGGCCTTCGGCGGCCTGCTCGAGCGGATCCTCAAGGCCGAGACCGGCGCCCTCGTCTATGGCGGGCTCATCGCCCTGGTGGACGCCGGCGCCCTGCGCAGCCGGGGTCGCGACGCCCTGCGCACCTTCCGCGCCCGGAGCGCCGCATGACCGAAGTCGTGTTCGACAACAGGCTGTGGGCCAAGGGCCGCCCGGCGCTATCCATCCTGACGCCGTTCAAGGGCGACGACCCGACGCCGCTCCTGGCAGCTCTCGCCCGCGAGACCGGTGACTGCGAACTGGTGATCCTGGACGACGGCACGGGCGACGCCGAGCTGGCGGCCCGGGTGGAGATCGCCATCGCCGCCCTGCCCTTCCCGGCCCGCTTCGTGCGGCTGGCGAAGAACGAGGGCCGGTCCAAGGGCCGCAACCGGCTGGTGGGTCACGCGCGCGCCGGCCACTACCTGTTCCTTGACAGCGACATGCTGCCCGATGCGCGGACCTTCATCACCGACTGGCTGGCCCTGATCGTCAGGGAGAACCCGGCGGTGGCCTTCGGCGGCTTCTCCCTGGACCAAGCGCCGCCCAACCGCGACCACGCCCTGCACAGGGCCATGGCCGGCCAATCGGACTGCCTGCCCGCCGCCGAACGTGCCCTGATGCCCGAGAAGATCTTCACCTCCAACCTGCTGGTCCGCGCCGACGTCTTCGCCGCCGAGTCCTTCGACGAGAGCTTCGCCGGCTGGGGCTGGGAGGATGTGGAATGGGGCATGAGGGTGGCCCACCGCTGGCCGATCCTGCATGTGGAGAACACCGCCACCCACCTTGGCCTCGATACCGCCAAGACCCTGGCCGACAAATACGAGCAGTCCACCGGCAACTTTGCCCGGGTCGTGGCAAGCCATCGCGCGGTGATCAGCCGCTATCCCAGCTACAGGGTCGCCCGCGTGCTGAAGTGCGCGCCGCTGCGGGCCCTATGGCGGCCGCTGCTGAAGGCCTACGCCTTGACCGAGGCGGCGCCCCTGAAGACCCGCGCCTTCGCCCTGCGTCTCTACCGCGCGGCCCTCTACGCCGAGGCGGTCTGATGGGCAGCTACGCCGAGGCCTATTCCGCAGACCGCTCCCTGAAGGGCAAGCTGCGCCGCCGCCTGGTGCGGCTGATCAACACCCGGCCGCTCGCTAAGGGGCCGACCCGCCCCATGGTCTCCTTCACCTTCGACGACGCCCCCCTGACCTCGGCGGTGGCCGGTGCGGCTCTGCTTGAGACCCGTGGACTGGCCGGCACCTATTACGTCTCGGCCGGGCTCTCGGGCACGGAAGCGCCGATGGGCGTTTGCGCCGAGCCGGTGGACTACAAGCGCCTGGCCAAGGCCGGCCACGAGATCGCCTGCCATACCTACTCCCACCTGGACTGCGGCCAGGCCTCGGGCCTGGCGGCCCTGGCCGACGTAGTGCGCAACGCGCAGGCGGTAGCCGCCTGGGATGTGGGGGAGATGGTGAGCTTCGCCTACCCCTATGGCGACGTGGCGGGCGGCCCGAAGGGGGCGCTGGCCAAGCGGTTCTCCACCCTGCGCGCCCTGCACCACGGCCTCATCGAAAAGGGCACGGACCTGAACCAGGTGCCAGCCGTCGGCATCGAGGGCCCGGACGGCGAAGCGGTCGCCCGCAAGTGGCTGGCCGAGGCCAAGGCCAAGAACGCCTGGCTGATCCTCTACACTCACGATGTGCGGCCCGATCCCTCCCCCTGGGGCTGCACGCCCGAGGTCCTGGCGCGCCTGATCGACCAGGCGACGGCGGACGGTTTTGATGTCGTGACGGTGCGCGAGGGCGCAAGGCGCCTGGGCCTCTAGGAGCGCTTTCAGGCGAAGTGAGCACCGGTTCACCGCCCGAAAGCGCGACCAAGCAAAAATCTAGAACGCGGCTCCGACGCAGTCGGAGCGTAGCGTTCTAGGTTCTGACTTCCCGGTCGGGCCAGCAGAGCTTCACCGCCAGGGCGACAAAGATCACCCAGCGGAAGTCGTTGTAGTTCACCGCCATGCTCTCGGTCAGTGAGGTCAGGCCGTAAACGATCAGGAACGGCACGGCGAGATAGGCCCCCTTGTCCCGATAGATCGAGACGATGGCCAGGGTCACGGTCTGCAGGAAGGTCAGCGCCCAGGCAGCCAGGCCAAACACCCCCAGGCCCAGCCACTGCTCGATCCAGGTGTTGTGGGAGTGGTGCGGCTTCCAGCCGGCCTCCTTGACGATCTTGGGCAGCGGCCCCCAGCGGCTGGTGTCGTCATAGACCGCGCTGTAGCCGTAGCCGGTCCAGGGGCGCTTCTCGATCTGGCGCATGGCGGCGGTCCAGATCTCGGTTCGGCCGGTCAGGGTGGCGTCCTTGCCCAGCGCCTTGAACACCAGGTCCGAGGCGAACAGGCCTACGCACAGCGCCATCACCAGGCCCAGCATCGCCAGCCAGCTGGCGGCGACGCTTATCCCGGGCCCCCGCCGCACGATGGCGACGAACATCAGGCCGCCCAGCCCCAGGATCACCGAGACAAGGGAGGTCTTGGAGGTGGACATGATGACCAGCAACACCGAGAGCGCGGCGAAGGGCCACCAGATCATCGCCCGGGTCGGGTTCAGCATGGCCGCCGCCGACAGGATGCAGAAGCCGAGCGTCATGATACCGCCGAGCGCGTTCTTGTCGGCCCAGACCCCACGCCAGGCGCCGGGGAACAGCTCGTGCATCACCCCGATGGACGGCAGGGCCAGGGGCATGACGAAGGAGATCACCGCCAGGATGGCGAAGGCGGTGGCGAACACCTCGGCCAGCTCAGCCCATCGGTAGCGTGCGGCCAGCACCACGCCCCCCAGGGTGGTGGCGTAGACGGCGACGATCCGCCGGGCGGTGATGTCGGGCGCCGTGGACCAGAAGAAGGACACGCCGACGATCAGCATCAGCACGATCAGGAACGGCTGACGGATCAAGGCCTGGAAGACGCTGGCCGGGGTCAGGACGAAGAGGAACGCCGCCGCAGCGTAGGCCGGCAGGTAGCCCAACGGGATCAGCTTATCGAAAGCGGTGTTGTTGGCGTCGCCGCGCAGGGGGAAGACCCAGCCCTCGCTGAAGATCAGCAGGATCAGCACGCTGGCGCCGAAGATGGTCAGGCTCCAGAGGCTGACCTGGGGCCGGCCTCCGACCTCGACGCCGCTCCAGGTGGCCTGGGTCATGGCAGGATGGCCTTCAGGAAGGCCGGTTGGCTGACCGTGGCGCGGTTGAAGAAGATGCCGGCCACAGAGCCGCCGGCGGCGACGATGGCGTCGCGCAGCTGGGCCGGGGCGCGGACGTCCACCTCATCGGCGGCCACCACCAGGACGGTCTGATCCATGAAGGGGGCGACGGTGAGCGCCGCCTGCGACCGCTCGGGCGACGGACAGTCGACGATGATCACGTCGGCATAGCGACGCAGCGCGGTCCAGTAGTCGCCGGTAGGCAGGATGTGGACGCCCTGGCGGCCCTTTAGATTCTCGCGGCGGAAGCGGGTCACCCACCAGCGGGCCTCGCCCACCCTGTGGGCCGACAGATAGCGGGCGTCCGGCCAGGGCTGGCCGTCGGCGCCCCGCGAGGCGGGCTGGACGGTGAAGAAGATCGAGCCGTCGGGACTGGCGGCGGTAGGCTCGCCCATGGCGCCGTAGCGGTCGGCCTCGTCGCGGACGGCGAGGTACTGCGGCGAGGACAGCAGGTCGAGGTCCACCAGCCAGACCGAACGGCCGGCGCGCTTGGCCGCGAACCAGGCAAGCTCGCGCGCCACCGTGGACGTGCCCTCCCCCCGGCGTGCGGCCACGACCTGGATCACTCGCGCACGGCCAGCGGCCGGCGCGCCCAGTGACGCCCAGAGGTCGGCCATCTCGGCGTTCAGGTCCACCATCCCTCGAATCGATACACGCGTGAGGCTTTCAAACTACCGTAAGTTCAAGGCGAACGAACGGTGCCGTTCCGTCGCAGGCCTTTTGAAGTTGGAACGGGATGCGGGCGGAAACCGGTTCCCACTTTTCCTCATCCCGTTCTAGCGGACCTTCATTTCCGCCGTGGCGAGCACCGGCAGATCGAGGGTGCGCGAGGCCGACTGCGCCGTGGGCAGGCCCGGCCGCAGGAACATCCGCAGCAGGCCGGCGCAGAGCGCGGTGACGGCGGCGAACAGGAAGGCCAGCACAAACACCGGCTTCTTCAGGCTCTTGCCCTTGGTGGGCGCCACGGCGCGGCTGACGATGCGGATGTTGTCGTTGGTGGTGGACGCGATCTCGTTGGCCGCGCGGCTCTGCTCTTCCTTGACCGTGAAGTCGCGGACATTGGCCTGCAGGACGTCACGGTCCAGCGATAGGGCCTGGAACTTCGGCTCGAGCTCGGCCAGGCGCAGGCGGCGTTCGGTAAGTTGGGTGACCTGATCGGCCAGCGCCGTCTGGGACTGCTTCAGGGCGGCGACCTCGGCGGTCAGTTGGATCTTCTCGGTCTGGATGGTCTGGTAGACCGGATTGACCCCGAACCGCTTGGCGCCGTCGGCATGGGTGCGGCCAGCGGCGATGCCGGCCTCCAGTTGGGCGATCTGGGCGTCGAGCTCCTGGACGGGCCGCGCGTCGTTCTTGTAGCGCGACAGCAGATCTTCCCGCTGCAGCTTCAGGGTCGTCAGCTTGTCGCCCACGGCGCTGGAGACGTCGCGATATAGGCCCACCTCCTGCGACACTTGGCCCAACTGCGAATCCAGCATGGCCAAGCGGCCCATCCGGTCCTGGAGCTGGGCGTCGGTCTGGTATTTCTGCTGCTCGATCTGCTGCTGGAGCTGTCCCAGCGAGACCTTCTCGGCCACAAAGTCGCCGATCCGATTGTTGTTCAGGAAGTCCTCATAGGCCGCGTCGGCTGAGACCAGACGCTGTTGGAAGGCCTCCCGCTGCCGGGCGAGCGCCGGCGAGGTGGGGTCGGTGAGCACCGTGCGGCGATAGACCAGGTACTCTTCCAGCAGGGTGTTCAGCACCAGGGCGGCGGTATCGGGGTTCCCGTTGGTGAAGCTCACCCGGATGATCGGGGTGTCCGGCGCCGTCTCGATCTTGGTGTTGGTGTCCAGGGCTCGCAGCGCCTGGCCCATGATCATCTTCTTCTCGCGCGCGGTGGCCCCGGCGTACTTGGCCGCCAGCTCTGGATAGATGCGGGCCAGGCCCAGCCTGTCGATCACCCGCTGCTTCAGTATGCCGGAACCGAGGATCTCAGTTTCCGACTGGATCAGGGCGTCGGCCTCTGGCACCGCGCCGCGGGCGGCGTCGCCGGAGAGCGGCTCATAGACATATTCCTGGCCCAGGCGAACCAGGACGCTGGCGTTGGCCGGATAGCTGGTCTTCATCGTGAAGGCGGCCGCCGCCCCCAGGACGAAGATGATCGCGAAAACCGCCACCATCAGGTAGCGTTCGCGCCACAGCAGGGTCGCGAAATCGGACACGGCATAGCGCGGGCGTCCGGCCCAGTCGGTCCGGATCGCCTGATCGTGCGGTCTGATTGTCCAAGCCCCTGGCGCGGCCATGCGATTCCGACTGTTCTAGCCCTATAGAGGGACCGTGGCGGGGGACGATTAACGTTCCATTACCCATTGTCGTTAAGGTTTG
>JAYVDG010000180.1:0-2351 GCA_043749525.1 Phenylobacterium sp. | reverse complement strand
GCGACATCCAGCGGGAGAATTTCCGCAAGGCGCTGAAGGCTGGCGTGAAGATGATTTTCTCGTCCGACGCGGGCGTTTATCCGCACGGGACCAACGCCAAGCAGTTCGCGACCATGGTGCGCTATGGGGCCACGCCGTTACAGGCCATCCGCACTGCGACCCTGACGGCCTCCGAGGCGCTCGACCGGGCGAATGACGTGGGCCAGGCGACGCCGGGACACTTCGGCGACCTCGTGGGCGTGAACGGCGATCCGCTCAGCGACGTGACGGTGCTTGAGCACCCGGTCTTCGTGATGAAGGGCGGCGAGGTGGTGAAGCGCTAGACGGCGCAGGCCGCGACGATTTCGGCGCGCAATTCCGGGATGCCCGTGCCTTTTTCCGCTGAGGTGGCGAGCACCCGAGGGAAGGCTGCGGGGCGTTTTGCGATCGCTTTGAGCGTTCGTTCGACCACGGCGGCGACCTCCGAGGCGTTCAGCTTGTCGGCCTTGGTGAGCACGATCTGGTAGGAAACGGCGGCGACGTCGAAGGTGTCGAGCGCCTCGGTGTCCACGTCCTTGAGGCCATGGCGGGCGTCGATCAGCAGGTAGGCGCGCTTCAGGTTCGGCCGGCCGCGCAGGTAGTCGCGGCCGAGGTTCTGGAACTTCTTCACATCGCCCCGCGACGCGCGGGCGAAGCCGTAGCCGGGCAGGTCAACCAGGCGCAGCTTTTCGTCGGCGACGAAGAAGTTCACCTCGCGGGTGCGGCCCGGTGAGTTCGACGCGCGCGCCAGGTGCCCACGGCCGGTCACCGCGTTGATCAGGGTGGACTTGCCGACGTTGGAGCGGCCGGCGAAGGCCACCTCCGGCAGGTCGGCCGGCGGAAGGCCGGCGATCTCGACGGCGCCCATCATGAACTTCACCTCGTGGGCGAAGAGGACCCGAGCGGCCTCCAGCTCGTCGGGCGTGAAGTCGCCACTCACCCGGTTGCGGCCTTGCGACCAAAAAGGCGCGCGAACGTGCGGTCGATCGGGTTGTCGACCTTGAAGCGGCGCATCATCACGTATTGCTGGATGGTCGTCAGCACGTTGGACCAGGTCCAGTAGATCAGCAGGCCCACGGCGAACGGGGCCATGATGAACATGAACATCAGCGGCATCAGCTGGAAGATCCGCTGCTGGGCCGGGTCGCCGGCCGGCGGGCTCATCGACGTGGTCAGCCACATGGTGAAGCCGTAGGCCAGGGGCAGGGCGCCCAGGTGCAGGGCGCCGTCCAGGTATTGGCCGATCAGCGGCGCATGGGCCGGGTTCCAGGGGATCAGGCCGAACAGGTTCCAGATGGTGGTCGGGTCGCGCGCCGACAGGTCGTTGATCCAGCCCATGAAGGAGGCGTGGCGCATCTCGATGGTCACCGAGAGCACCTTGTAGAGCGAGAAGAACACCGGGATCTGCAGCAGGATCGGCAGGCAGCCGGCCAGCGGATTGACCTTCTCCCGCTGATAGAGGGCCATGATCTCCTGCTGCTGCTTGGCCGGATCGTCCTTGAAGCGGGCCTTCACCTCTTCCATCAGAGGCTGGACCTTCTTCATCTTGGTCATCGACTCGTACTGTTTGTTGGCGATCGGGAAGAAGGCCACGCGCACGGCGACGGTGAGCAGCAGGATGGCGATCCCGAAGCTGCCCACATGGGCGAAGATGAACTCAAGGAACTGGAAGATCGGCCGGGTCAGGAACCAGAACATCCCCCAGTCGACCGCGTCGTCGAAGTGGGCGATCCCGAGGTTCTTTTCGTAGCCCTGCAGCAGGGGCACGGCCTTGGCGCCGGCGAAGAGATGCTGGGCCGCGGTGATCTGGGCGCCCGGCTGGATGGTGCGGGCAGCCCCAGTGTAGTTGGCCTCATAGACATCGAGGTCGCCGGCCTTGGCGTCGCGGTAGACGGCGTGGACCTGCTCGCCCGCGTTGGGGATGAGCGCCGCCAGCCAGTAATGGTCGGTGATGCCGGTCCAGGCGGCCTTGGAGTTGAACTCCTGGGCGGGCGCGCCCTTCTTCGACAGGTCCTTGTACTTGAACGCCCGGACGCGGCCGTCGAGGTAGCCGATCCAGCCCTCGTGGACGACGCCGGACTTGCCCTCGTCGGGCGGCACGCCCTGGCGCTGCACGGAGCCGTAGGGGGCCAGCGTCACCGCCGCGGCGCCGGTGTTGGCGACCGTGTCGGTGAGCGTGAACATGTAATGGTCGTCCACCTCCACCTTGCGGGTGAAGGTGAGACCGGAGCCGTTCGCATAGGTCAGCACGATCGGCTGGTTGGGCGCCAGCGTGGAGCCCTGGGCGAGCGTCCAGACGGTGGAGGGCGTCGGCAGGCCGGGCACGTTCTGTC
>JAYVDG010000179.1:0-2352 GCA_043749525.1 Phenylobacterium sp. | reverse complement strand
AGGCCGCGCTGGAAGAGCTGCTGGGGCGGCTCGCGGAGGCGCGGGACGCCTTGCCGGCGTCGGGCCGGGTCCCGATGTTCCTGAAGGTCGCGCCGGATCTGGAGGCTGTCGAGGTGGAGACCATCGTCGAGACCTGCCTCGCTCAGGGCCTGGCCGGGATCATGGTCGCCAACACCACCGTTTCGCGCCCGGCGTTGGCTTCGCGGCTCCGCGACCAGACGGGCGGGCTCTCGGGCGCCCCGCTGACGGCGCTCTCCACCCGCGTACTGGGCGAATTCGCTCAGGCCGCGGCTGACCGCTTGGTCTTGGTAGGCGTCGGCGGGATCGGCTCGGGCGCGGACGCCTACGCCAAGATCCGCGCAGGCGCGTCAGCCGTGCAGCTCTATTCCGCCCTGGTGTTCGAGGGGCCGGGGCTGGTCACTCGCATCAAGCGCGAACTTGCGGCAAAGCTTCGCAGCGATGGCTTCACCTCGGTCAGAGAGGCGGTCGGCGCGCAATAGTCTCGCTTGCTCGCGTTGCCGAAGGGCCTCGCCTGGACTAGGTGAGAGGCATGGCGGACGCCGCCCCAACGCCGCAGGAGCTCCCCAGGCCCAAGAGGCCCCGCTTCTTCTGGCCGGGCGGCCTTTCCGCGCGCCTGTTGACCTTGACCATTCTGTTCGTGGCCGGCGGCGGGGCGCTGGCCTTCCCGCCGGCCCTGGCCTCGTTCGAGCGGCAGTGGCTCCTGGAGCGGGTGCGCGGCGCCGAGACGGTTTCCCGCTTCGCCGACATCGCCAAGTCCAGCGTCAACGGCCCGCAGCGCGAGCAGCTGCTACGCGGGGCCGGCGTCGAGTGGGTGGCGGTCCAGACCAAAGACGAAGGGCTGCACCTGGTGCTGCAGGGCAAACGGAGCTCTGAGACCCCCTATTTCGTCGATCTGCGGGACACCGCACCGGCCGCCTGGCTGGCGGCGCCGGTCCAGACCTTGTTCGGCGGCCCGGGCCGGAGCGTCCGCGTCCGCGCCGAGCCCCGGTTCATCCCCGGCCAGTTCATCGAGGTGGTGGCGCCGGACGCGGAGCTGCGGCGCGAACTGCTGAGCTATCTGTGGCGGATGGTGGTCATCGTGGCCCTCGTGGCCTCGCTGGCGGGGCTGCTGGTCTATCTGTCGCTGAATTTCTTCCTGGTGCGGCCCATGCAGCGGATCACCTACGCCATGGAGCGGTTCCGGGCCGATCCGGAGGACGCCGAGGCCCGCGTCCAGACCTCCGGCCGCCGCGACGAGATCGGCCGCGCCGAGACCGAGCTCGACCTGATGCAGGCCGATGTCCGCACGGCGCTGAACGCGCGGGCGAGGCTGGCCGCGCTGGGCGAGGCGGTGGCCAAGATCAATCACGACCTGAAGAACATGCTGACGAGCGCTCAAATCGCCTCCGAACGGCTGGCGGCGCTGAAGGACCCCAAGGTCAGCCAGGCCCTGCCGAGGCTGGAGCGCGCCCTGGACCGGGCCGTGAAGCTGGCCTCCGGGGTCCTGGCCTACGGCAAGACCCAGGAGGCGGCGCCGGAGCCGCGCGCGGTGAAGCTATCCGCCGCCATCGAGGCCGCCGCAGAGGAGGCCCGCCTGGCCGAAAACGGCATCGTGCTGAAGAACGAGGTCGCCGCGGCCGAGCAAATCTACGCCGACCCCGACCAGCTGCACCGCATCCTGGCCAATGTGTTGCGCAACGCCCGCGAGGCCATCGAACACCAGGAAGGCCGCCGCGCGAAGGGCCGCATCGCCGTCAGCCTCGCGCGGACACCGGACGCCGCCCTGGTCTCGCTGAGCGACAATGGCCCGGGCGTCCCTGAGCGGGTGCGCGAGCGCCTGTTCCAGCCCTTCGCCGGGTCCGGGCGGCCGGACAGCACGGGCCTCGGCCTCGCTATCGCCCGCGAGCTCGCTCAGGCGCACGGCGGCGACCTCACCCTGGCCGCCAGTGGGGCTAAGGGTTCGATCTTCGAACTGCGCCTGCCGGTCGCGCCTTCGGGTGCGACCCCGCCGCGACGGCGGCCAGCCGCTCAGGCCGCGTCGAAGTAGGCTCCTAAGATCTTCTTAGGCACGATCTGGGTCCAGGCCTCGCGGACCAGTTCGCTCGCCTCGTCCGTGTTCAACGCGCCGATATCCACGAAGGCCCAGCGCATCGCGCCGGTGACGAACGGTCGGAAGACATCCGGGCGCGCCTCGAACAACAGCTCCTGGTGCGAGGGGGAGAGCTTCATGACGATCTCGCCTGCGACGCCACAGACCAGGGTCTTGGGCCCGACCTGGAAGAACGGCTCGCCGTGCCAGTCGATCTCCTGGACGCCCGGCAAGGCCAGGGCCACGGCGCGTATGTCTTCGAG
>JAYVDG010000178.1:0-2356 GCA_043749525.1 Phenylobacterium sp. | reverse complement strand
GCGACCCTGAAACTGTCGGCCGCCGAGGCCGGCGACACCGCCCAGCCGCTGGCCGTGGTGATGACCGCCAGCGTCTTCGAACCCGGCGGCCGTCCGGTGCGTGAGGGCTTGAACCTCAAGGTCCGCACCAAGCCCCTCTATCTGGGGGTCAAGGTCGACCAGGGCGACACCGGCGGCAATGGCGACCCCACCATCGCGCTGAACGTCATCGCCGCCGACGCGGCCGGCAAGCGCACCAGCGCGAACGGCGTGGCCTACAGCCTGATCGCCGAGAACTGGGACTATGACTGGTTCCAGCAGGACGGCCGCTGGCAGTGGCGCCGGACCAGCCGCGACGTGGTGGTGCAGAAGGGTGCGCTGAATGTCGGCGCCGGGGCTCCGGCCCGCATCGCACGCCGTCTCGGCTGGGGTGACTATCGGCTGGAGCTCACCGGACCGGGCGGCGCGAAAAGCGTCATCCGCTTCGCGTCGGGCTGGGGCGCGCCCGCCAAGGATGTGGAGGCCCCCGACTTCGTGCGCGTCAGCGCCGGGGCCAAGGCCTACGCCCAGGGCGACACCGTCGAGATCACCCTGAAGCCCCCCTATGCCGGGGAGGCACAGATCGCCGTGGCCACCGACCGGCTGATCGACTTCAAGACCGTCACCGTCGGCAAGGACGGCGCCACCGTGCGCCTGAAGACCAACGGCGCCTGGGGCGGCGGGGCCTACGTGCTGGTGAGCGTGGTGCAGCCCCGCGATCCGGTGGCCGCGCCCAAACCGCGCCGGGCCCTGGGGCTCGTCTACGTCCCCCTCGACCCCAAGGACCGCAAGCTGACCGTGGAGCTCAACACCCCGGTCAAGGTGGACTCCAAGACCCTGCTCAGCGTGCCGATCTCCATCAAAGGCGCCGGGTTCGGCGGCCGGGCGCACGTGACCCTGGCGGCCGTGGATGAGGGCATCCTGCGGCTGACCAAGTTCGACAGCCCCGATCCGGTGAAGTGGTACTTCGGCAAGAAGGCGCTGACCCTCGACTACCGTGACGACTACGGCCGCATGCTCGATCCGAACCTGGGCGCCCCGGCCAACGTCAACTTCGGCGGCGACGAGATCGGCGGCGAGGGCCTGACGGTCACCCCCATTAAGACCGTGGCCCTGTGGTCGGGCGTGGTGGAGACCGGCCTCGACGGCAAGGCTACGATCAAGTTCCCCGCGCCGGACTTCAACGGCGAACTGCGGCTGATGGCCGTGGCCTGGACCGACACCGCCGTAGGCTCGGCGTCGAAGCCGCTCACGGTGCGCGAGCCGGTGGTGACGGAACTGTCCCTGCCGCGCTTCCTGGCGCCCGGGGACAAGGCCTTCGCCACGCTGGAACTGCATAACCTGGAGGGCAAGGTCGGCGAGTATGTCGCCCAGCTGACCTCGTCGGGCGGCATCCTGGCGCCGTTCAAGAAGGCCTATCAGCTGGCCCTCAACCAGCGGGTCGCCGAGCGGATACCCTTCGGCGCCCCCACCCGCGCCGGCATCGGCAAGGTCGGGTTCACGGTCACGGGCCCGGGCTTCACGACGGCCCGGGACTATCCGATCCAGACCCGCCTGGGCTGGAGCCCGATCACCCGGACCACCATCGAGCTGCAGCGGCCGGGGACCAGCTACACCCCCACGGCCAACCTGCTGTCGGGTCTGGCGGCGGGCGATGCGACGCTGCAGGTCAGCTACTCGCCGTTCCGGGGCTTCGACCCCGGGCCGATCGCCGTGGCCCTGTCGCGTTACCCCTATGGCTGCACCGAGCAGACCATCTCGGCGGCCTATCCCCTGCTCTACGCCCAGGAAGTCACCAGTGACCCCAAGGTGAAGCGCTCGTCGGCGGCGCTGGCCGGCGCAGTCGGACGCCTGCTGGACCGCCAGACCCTGGACGGGGCCTTCGGCCTCTGGCGGGTGGGCGACGGCGAGGCCGACGCCTGGCTGGGCGCCTACGCCACCGACTTCCTGATCGAGGCTCAGCGCGCAGGCGTGCCCGTGCCGCAGCAGGCCGTCGACCGGGCGCTTTCGGCCATGCGCCAGGTCTCGCGGCCCGACGGCTGGGTGTCGATCTCCTACCGCACGGAATATCCCGAGTGGTGGGCGGGCTCCCCCGAGGCCTCCAAGAAGGCCACCGAGACCATGCGGTCCCGCGCCTCGGCCTACGCCCTCTACGTCCTGGCCAAGGGCGGACGCGGCGATCTCGGCCGCCTGCGCTGGTGGCACGACGTGCAGATGAAGAGCGAGAAGTCGCCCCTGGCCAAGGCCAGGTGGGCGCCGGTCTCGCCCTGATGGGCGACCACGCCCGGGCCCGCTCGGCCCTGCGCCAGGCCATCGCCGGCCTCGGCTATCGCGAGGA
>JAYVDG010000177.1:0-6673 GCA_043749525.1 Phenylobacterium sp. | reverse complement strand
GCGCCGCCCGGCTGTCGGGGGGATGCATCGTCACCGACGTGCGCATGCCCGGCATGAACGGCCTGGAGATGACCCGCCACCTGAAAGCCCTGCACGTCGACCTGCCCATCGTGATGATCACCGGCCATGGCGATGTGCCCCTGGCGGTGGAGGCGATGCGAGCCGGCGTCGCCGACTTCCTGGAAAAGCCCTTCGACGACGAGGCCTTGTTGGGCGCCATCCGCACCGCGATCGCCCAGGCCAGACCCGGAGCGGCGCGGGCGGGCGGCGAACCCTTCCAAGCCCTGTTGGCCAGCCTGTCGCCGCGGGAGACCGAAGTCCTGCGGGGCGTCGTCGATGGCAAGGCCAACAAGGTGATCGCCTTCGAACTCGGCATCAGCCCGCGCACCGTCGAGGTCTATCGCGCCAACGTGATGACCAAGACCGGGGCCTCGGGCCTCTCTGAACTGATCCGCATGGCGCTGACCGCCGGCTTCGCCTGATCGCGCGCGATTGCGCTGCATCAAAGCGGCCTTTCCATCGGCGGCTAGACTCTCCGGATCGTCTGGAGACCAGCCTTGCCGCCGCCCTCGCCCTATACCCGCAATGTGGTCCTCGTCGACGACGACAGCGCCCTGCGCATGGCCCTGACCTTCATGCTGGAACTCGACGGCTTCGCCGTCACAGCGCTGGACAGCGGCGAGGCGCTCCTGCTGTCGGTCCTGCCCGCGGCGCCGGTCTGCCTGGTTCTGGATCAGAACATGAGCGGGCTGACGGGGCTGGAAGCGCTCGCCGCCCTGCGCGCCAAGAACGAGCACCTGCCCGCCCTGCTGATCACCAGCCACCCGCGTCCCGGCATCCGCGAGGCCGCCGCCCGCCTCGGCGCGGTGATCGTCGAGAAGCCCCTGCTGGGGGACGCCCTCAACGCGGCGATCAACGCGGCGATGCTGGCCTAGCCTCTCACAGGGCCCTTGAGTGCCGCCCGGCCTCGGGCGCGAAGTAGGTGTCGAACACCGCGCAGACGGATCTGACCACCAGGCGGCCCAGGTCGGTGACGGTCAGCCGGTCCCGCTGCATCACCACGAGGCCGTCGTCGGCGAACGCCCGCAGAGCCGCCAGCTCATCGGTCAGGTCGCTCATGGTCCGGCCGTGGCGCCCGCACACGGCGGCCAGATCGACCGCAAGGTCACACATCAGCCGCTCGATGATCTCAGCCCGGAACCGGTCCTCGGCCGTGACCGCCACCCCCCGGGCGATCGGAAGGCCGCCCGCGGCCACCGCGTTTCGCCACGGCAATTCCTGGGCGATGTTCTGAACCAGCCCGTGGGGCAGGCTGCCGATCGACGAGGCGCCAAGGCCCAGCAGGGTCTGGGCGCTGTCGGTGGTGTAGCCCTGGAAGTTGCGGCGCAGCCGGCCTTCCCGCTGGGCGGTCACCAAGCTGTCGGTGGGGAGCGCGAAATGGTCTAGGCCGATGCGGACATAGCCTTCCGAGACCAGTCTTTCGGCCGCGGCCTCGCTCTGGTCGAGACGCTCGGCGGCCCCCGGCAGCGCCGCCTCATCGAGAAGCTGCTGGTGCGCCTTCATCCAGGGCACGTGCGCATAGCCGAACAGGGCCAGGCGCTCGGGCCGCAGGGTCACGATCTTGTCGATCGTGGCCAGGGTGTTGACCGTGGTCTGGTGCGGCAGGCCGTACATCAGGTCGAGATTGATCGAGCCGACCCCGAACTCCCGCAGCCAGATCACGCACTGGGCGATCTCCTCGAAGGTCTCCTGACGGTTCACCGCGGCCTGCACCTCGGGCGACAGGTTCTGCACGCCCAGGCTGGCGCGCGAGAGGCCGTGGGAAGTCGCTGAGCGGACCCAGTCGCGGGTGAGCACGGCCGGGTCCAGTTCCGCGGCGATCTCGGCGTCCGGCGCAACGTCGAAGATGCGGCGCAGTGTGCCGAAGATGGAGTCCATCTCAACCGGCGCCAGCATGTTGGGGGTGCCGCCTCCGAAGTGGATGGCGTTGACCGGCAGTCGGCCCGGCAGCGCGCCCTGCAACAGGACCGCCTCGACGATCAAATGCTGGACATAGTCGCTGACCGGCTCATGGCGGTTCACCGCCCGGGTGTTGCAGCCGCAGTACCAGCAGAGCCGCGCGCAGAACGGGATGTGCAGATAGAGGGAGACAGGATCGGCCGGCGGCAGCGCCGCCAGCCAGCCGTGATAGGTTTTGGCGTCGACCTGGGGCGTGAACTGCACCGCTGTCGGATAGCTGGTGTAGCGCGGCGCGCGGCCATCGTACCTGGCGATCAGCTCATTCAGGGCCAGGGTCATGGGCTTGGGGGCGTGCAGGACGGAAGGCGAGGTCACGAGGCGGTCTCCGAATAGCGGTCCACCCATTCAGCCGGGATCGACCTCCCGCGCCCTGACCTGGATCAAAGCCGGCGGTCCTGCGTCATCGTCGTCGATCAGGATGCGGGCCGCGTCGCCGGCCGGGTCGTCGTACTGCCCGCTGCGCACCGTCCACCAGAAACCCCACAGCCCCAGCAGGGCCAACAGCACCGAGAAGGGCGCCAGCAGGAAGAAAATGGTCATCGGCCGGCCTTGTGCATGCGCAGGGCGTTGAGGGTCACCACGAGGGATGAGCCCGACATGGCCAGGGCCGCCACGAAAGGGTTGATCAGGCCCAGCATGGCGGCCGGCGCCGCGATCAGGTTGTAGAGCGCCGAGAAGCCGAAGTTCTCCAGGGCTCGGCGGCGCGCGGCGCGCGCCACGTCGATGGCCGTGACCACCGCGCCGAGGCCTTCGCCGGAGAAGACCAGGTCGGCGGCGTTCTGGCTGGCGTCCAATGCCGTCCCGGGCGCCATGGCGGCGTGGGCGACGGCGAGGGCCGCCGCGTCGTTCAGGCCATCTCCCACCATCAGGGACCTGTGGCCCACCGTGGCCAGGCTCTCGACCCAGGCGGCCTTCTCGGCCGGCGTCATGCCCGCCCGCCACTGCCTTATGTCCAGGGCTTCGGCCACCGCGCGCACCGCGCCCGGCAGATCGCCGGAAAGGATCTCGACACTGAGCCCGCGCGCGCGCAGGGCGTCGATGGTCTGACGCGCGTCCGGCCGCAGGGTGTCAGCGAAGTGGAACCGGATCTTGGTGTCCCCCTCGAAGGCGAACCAGAGTTCGGTCTCCGAACCTGAGGCGCCCTCGACCCCGACAAAGGACGCCCGGCCGAGACGGGCGCGGAGGCCGTGGATCGTGCCTTCGACGCCCTGCCCGACGGTCTCCACCACGTCCTGGGCCAGCTCCGTCCCGCCGTCCTGCGCCGCCAGGGCGCGGGCCAGGGGATGGGAGGAGGCCCGGGCCAGGGGGGCGGCCAGGGCCACCGCCGTCGGCATGGGATCAATGAGCGTGGGTCGGCCCAGGGTCAGCACCCCGGTCTTGTCGAACACCACGTGCGTCACCTCGGCCAGGCGCTCCAGCGCCGCGCCGGACTTCACCAGCACATGCTTGCGGAACAGCCGCGCCGAAGCCGCCACCTGCACCGCCGGAACCGCGAGGCCGAGCGCGCAGGGGCAGGTGATGATCAGGACCGCGACCGCCCGCAGCAACGCCTCGCGCGGGCCGAGACCAAGGATCCAACCCAGGACGAAGGTCAGGGCCGCGGCGGTGTGTACCACCGGCACGTAGATGGCCGCGGCGCGGTCGGCGAGACGGACATAGCGGGACTTCGATTGCGCCCCGGCCTCCACCAGACGGGCGATAGCGGCCACGGCGGAGTCGTCGGACCGGGCTTGGGCCCGCACGGTCAGCAGGCCCGACAGGTTCAGCGCGCCGGCCTTGCAGAGCGCGCCGGGCGCCACGGCCACGGGCCGGGACTCTCCGGTCAGCAGAGCGTTGTCGAGTTCGGAGACACCCGCCTCGATGCGGGCGTCCACCGGCAGGTGCTCGCCCGGCCGAACCAGGATCAGGTCCCCCACCGCGATCTCCGCCAGGGGCCGGCGATGCTGGACGCCATCCGCGGTCAGGACCGTGGCGGCGGGAGCCTGCATGGCCAGCAGGTCGGCCGCCGCACCGCGGGCCTTGCTGCGCAGGGTGTGGTCCAGCCAGCGGCCGATCAGCAACAGGAACAGCAGCGAGATGGCGGCGTCGAAATAGGTGTCGCGGCCGTGCAGCAGCGTTTCGGCGAAGCTGATCCCCAGAGTCAGGATTACGCCGATGGAGATCGGGACGTCCATGTTGGCGCGTCCCACCCGCAGCGAGCGCCAGGCCGACTGGAAGAAGGGCATGCCGGCATAGATCGCACAGGGGGTGGCGATCAGGCCGCTCGCCCACTGCATCATGGTCAGCGCGGCCGGACCCAGCTCCTGGCCGAACAGGCCCGCCCAGATCGGCACCGAGAACATCATCGCGTTCCCGGCCCCGAAGGCCGCGACGCCCAGGGCCAGGGTCAGCCGCCGGCCCTCGCGGTCCTGGGCGGCCGACGCCTGGCCGGGATCGTAGGGCGCGGACTCGTAGCCCAGCTTCTCCAGGGTGGACATCACCCGGCCGGGATCGCCGGAGCGGCCCTCGAAGGCCACCGAAAGCTTGCCGCTGGTGAGGTTGAGGCGGGCGCTGCGGACCCCCGGCAGAGCCGCCACGCCGGTCTCGATCTTGGCCATGCAGGCGGCGCAGCGCGCGCCCTTCACCAGCAGGTCGAAGGTGGCGCCTCCGTCCTTGGCGGGCTTCAGGAAAGCCGAATAGTCGGGCGCGGCGTCATAGGTCAGCGCCATGTCAGCCGCCGCTCGGCCTCGAAGCGCGCGCCGGCGCGGTCGTGCGCCACCAGGCTCATGTCCCATGCGCCGCTAAGGCCGCCGGGCCGGGCCGCATAGGTCCCGGGCGTGGTCTCGGCCAGGAAGGCGTTCTTGCGGCCCGTCTCGGTGGCCGGGCGCTCCAGCTTGACGGCGACGTTAAGGCCCGTCACCGGACGTCCCGCCCGATCGCGGAAGGTGACCACCACCGCGCCCTCGTCGCCCGCCCGCGCCGCCGCGCGCCAACCCAGCCTCGCCTGGGCGTTCAACTGGGCGAGCTTGGCGTTGTAGGCGACGCCGTCCTCGTAGGGTGTGCGCGAGACCTCGCCCGGAAAGGTGCGGATGGCCATCACGGTGAAGCCGACGTTCACGGCGATGATGACCCCGAAGAAGCCAACGAAGATGGCCAGGACATGCAGCCCCTTCAGTTGGAAGCTCTTGTGCGGAATGTCGGTCATGGCGCGTTCGCGGCTCCCGAGAGGAAGTTGGTCTTGACGGTCATGGCGTCGCGCCCGGCCCGCACCGCGAAGACAGCGGGCATGTTGGGCGCCGCGATGGCCGCGGCCGGGACGGTGACGAACACCCGTACCGCGCGGATCTCGTTGGGCTCGACGCGGACGCTCAGGGTCTCGCCGGCCGCCTTGGCGCCTGGGGTGCGCAGCCTGGCGCCCACCGGCCCGGCGAAGGCCACCTGGACGTCCTGCGCCTCGAAGCCACGGTTCGCGATCTTCAGGGTGTAGCCGTCGCGGATCGCGCCATCGTGCAAGCGGACGAACATCGGGTTTCTGTCCCGCAGGACGTGGACGTCCAGGGCGCTGCGATGGGTGAGGCCCCAGATCATCAGGCCGCTGACCAGGGCGAGCGCCACGGCGTAATAGGCCGTCCGCGGGCGCAGCAGCTTGTAGACCGGCGTCTGCCGCATCTCACGGGCGGCCACCGCCGCGTCGGTGTCATAGGCGATCAGGCCGCGCGGCCGCTCGACCTTGTCCATGATCTCGTCACAGGCGTCGATGCACAGGCCGCAGTTGATGCACTCCAGCTGCGAGCCGTCGCGGATGTCGATGCCCATGGGGCAGACGACGACGCAGGCGTGGCAGTCGATGCAGTCGCCGCGCCCCTCCCAGGTCTGGCCCTTCTTATGCGGCCCGCGGGTCTCGCCCCGGTCACGCAGATAGGTCACCTGCAGCGAGTGCTGGTCCAGCATGGCGCCTTGGATGCGCGGCCAGGGACAAAGATAGATGCAGACCTGCTCGCGCATGAAGCCGGCGAAGCCATAGGTGGTCGCCGTCAGCAGGGCGCAGAAGATGTAGGCCGTGGCCGGAGCCTGGCCGATCCAGAAGTGGGTGATCAGGGTCGGGGCGTCGTGGAAATAGAAGATCCACGCCCCACCGGTGCCGAAGCCGATGGCGAGCCAGACGGCGTGCTTGCCGGTCTTGCGCCAGGCCTTGTCGAAGGACCAGGGGGCGGCGTCCAGCTTCATCCGGGCGTTGCGGTCGCCTTCGAAGGCGCGCTCCACGTAGATGAAAAGGTCGGTCCAGACCGTCTGCGGACAGGCGTAGCCACACCACAGCCGGCCGAACAGGGCGCTGACCAGGAACAGGGCCAGGGCCGCCATCACCAGCAGCCCGGTGATGAAATAGACCTCCTGCGGCCAGAGCTGGATGCCGAAGAAGTAGAACCGCCCACCGGCGAAATCGACCAGCACCGCCTGGTCCGGCAGGGCGCCGGGGCGCTCCCAGCGGATCCAGGGGGTGACATAGTAGATCGTCAGCATGACGATCATCAGGATCCACTTGATCCGCCGCCACTGGCCGTGGACCAGCTTGGGATAGATCGGCGTCCGGGGCTTGTAGAGCCCCAGCGTAAAGCCCTTGGCCCGCACCCGCGCCGCCGCCGAGACGGGCCCCGTCTTGGGAGCTTCGGGCTTG
>JAYVDG010000176.1:0-2358 GCA_043749525.1 Phenylobacterium sp. | reverse complement strand
CGCCTCGAGGGCCGATGAGCTGGACGCCAACGGGCAGGCCCGACATGGCGTGGCCGGCGGGGATGGTGGTCACCGGCAGGTGGCAGGCCGTCGCCAGGGCGATCCAGTCCAGCATCGCGGCGTAGGGCAGGTTCATCCCGTTGGAGCAGACCAGCTTGCGGCTCGAGAAGGCGCGCTGGTTGTGCTGGAAGGCCACCACCGGGCTGACCGGGGCCAAGATGACATCGAACTTGGAAAAAACGGCCTTCAGGCTGTCGCGCAGGCGGCAGCGGACCTCGTCGGCCTCCAGCCACTCGGCGTGGGTGGCGGTATAGGCCCGCACCTGGGCGATGGAGGAGCGCTCGTCGGCGCCCAGGGTGACGGCCAGCTTGGAGACGCCGCGCATGGACTGCATCTGGCGGCGCTGGGCATCCGGCATGTCCGAGCCGATGATCGAGCCCAGCAGCACCTGGTAGGCGCCCATCAGCTGGTCGGTGGGGACTGGGCTGGAAATCAGCTCGATCTCGACCCCGGCCTCGGCCAGCTGGGTGACAAAGGCCTCCAGAACGGTGCGGATTTCACCGTCCAGGGGGAAGCCGTCCGCCTCGATCCAGACCGCGATCCTGGTCTTGCTGAGGTCGGCGGCGGGGGCCTTCGCCGCCACAGGGCCGTTGGCGATCAAGGAGAGCAGCAGGCGCAGGTCGCGCGCCGAGCGGGCCATGGGGCCGATGACGGTGAGGTCGCGCTCGGCATGGGCGCCGGGACGGGGCGGCACGTGGCCGATCTGCGAGACTAGGCCCCAGGTGGGCTTGTGTGAGAAGACGCCGCAGAAATGGGCCGGGACCCGCAGGGAGCCGCCGATGTCGGAGCCGATCTCCAGGGGGGTGATGCCGACGGCGAGCGCCGCGGCCGCCCCGCCGGAGGAGCCGCCGCTGGTGCGCTCGGCGTCCCAGGGATTGTTGGTGGTCCCGTAGAGGTCGTTGAAGCTCTGCCAGTCCCCAGCCATGACCGGCACATTGGTCTTGCCCCAGATCACCGCGCCGGCCCGGCGCGCGCCGGAGACGGCGCTGGCGTCCTCGCAGACCCGGTGGCGGAAACTGTCGAGCCCGGCCGAGGCGGGCATGCCGGCCACGTCCAGGGTGTCCTTGATGGTCATGGGCAGGCCGGCCAACGGGCCGAGGTGGCCGTTCTTGACCCGGGTGTCGTCGATGGACCGCGCCCGCTCCAGGGCGTGGGAGAGGTCGACGTTGATCACGGCGTTGAGGCGCTTGTGCAGCTTCTCATGGCGGCCGAGCGCCAGCTTCAACAGTTCCTCGGACGAGATGCGCTTGCTCTGCAGGGCGGCGAGCTGGCTCGTGGCGTCCTGGATCAGGATGTCTTCGGCCATGCGCAATCCCCCTCAAAACGGTTAAAAAAACTTCGCCTCAGGACTTGAGAACGTCCTGCATGTCATAGGCGCCGGCGCGCTTGCCCGCCGCCCAGATGGCGGCCTGGACAGCGCCCCGAGCGAACAGGCCCCGATCGCGGGCCGAGTGGCTGAGGGTCAGGATCTCGTCCTCGGCGGCGAAGATCACGGAGTGCTCGCCGATGATGTCGCCGCCGCGCATTACGGAGAAACCGATGTCGCCGGTGGTGCGTGGGCCGTTGAGGCCGTCGCGGCCCCGCTGGGCCACCTCGTTGAGATCCACACCCCGGCCCTCGGCGGCGGCCTCCCCCAGCATCAGGGCGGTGCCGGACGGGCTATCGACCTTGCGGCGGTGGTGGGCCTCGAAGACCTCGATGTCGTAGTCGCTGGCCGCCAGCGCCTTGGCGGCCTGGGTCACCAGGCTCATCAGCATGTTGACGCCCAGCGAGAAGTTGCGGGCCCGGACGATAGGGATTTTCGCCGCGCAGGCGTCGATGAGGGCGCCGTCGGCCTCGGAAATGCCGGTTGCGCCGATCACCAGGGCCGGCCCGCCGCGCGCGGCGCAGTGCTCGGCCAGGGCCACGGAGGCGGCCGGTGTGGTGAAGTCGATGACCACGTCGCAGGCGGCGAGGGCCTCGTCGCGGCTCACCAGGCCCTCGCCGGCGACGTCCGGGCGGTCGAAGCGCGCGGCCAGGACCACGTCGTCACGGGCCTCCACCACGGCGGCGATCGCCTGGCCCATGCGGCCAAGGGCCCCGGCGATGGCGATACGGATGGGAGCGGTCAGCGGGGTCTCTCCAGGGTGTGCGTTTTACGCACATGCTTGTCCCGCGATGCTGCCGGTTGGGTCAAGGGAGAGCGCCAACCCTCCTGATCGTCATGGCCGGGCTTGTCCCGGCCACCCATGATCTCCGGGGTCCAGCAAGCTGCTGCGGCGCCCGCCCCGCGACCTGCGGCAAGACGGAGATCATGGG
>JAYVDG010000175.1:0-6701 GCA_043749525.1 Phenylobacterium sp. | reverse complement strand
AGGAAGCCGCCTGATGTCCCAAGACCTGAAGTCCGTGATCGAAGCCGCCTGGGACGCCCGCGACGGCGTCAACACCGGCACGCAAGGCGAGGTCCGCGAAGCGGTCGAAGAGACCCTGAACCAGCTCGACTCCGGGACCCTGCGCGTCGCCACCCGCGGCGACGATGGCGTCTGGACCACCCACCAGTGGGCCAAGCAGGCGATCCTGCTGTCCTTCCGCCTCAGCGCCAACCAGCTGATCGACGAGGGCGCCCCGCATCCCTACTGGGACAAGATCCCTCTGAAGTTCACCGGCTGGGACGCCGCGAAGTTCGAGGCCGCCGGCTTCCGCGCGGTCCCCGGCTGCATCGTCCGCCGCGGAGCCTTCATCGCCAAGGGGGCGATCCTGACGCCCTCCTTCGTCAACATCGGCGCCTATGTCGACGAGGGCACGATGGTCGACACCTGGGCCACGGTCGGCTCCTGCGCCCAGATCGGCAAGAACGTCCACCTGTCGGGCGGCGCGGGCATCGGCGGGGTGCTGGAGCCCCTGCAGGCCAACCCCACCATCATCGAGGACGACTGCTTCATCGGCGCCCGCTCCGAGGTCGCCGAGGGCGTGATCGTGCGCAAGGGCAGCGTGCTCTCCATGGGCACCTTCATCACCTCGACCACCCGCATCGTCGACCGCAAGACCGGCGAGGTCTTCCAGGGCGAGGTGCCCCCCTATTCGGTGATCATGCCGGGCTCCATGCCCAGCCCGTTCGGCGAGGGTCTGCCCTCGATCAACTGCGCGGTCATCGTCAAGACCGTGGACGAGCGCACCCGCTCCAAGACCTCGATCAACGAACTGCTGCGCGACTGACATGCTCGACGCCGTCGCCCTGACCCAGGACCTGATCCGCCGCCCTTCCGTGACCCCGGCTGACGCCGGCGCCATGGACATCGTCCAGCAGACCCTGGAGGGCCTGGGGTTTGCCTGCCGGCGCATGAGGTTCGGCGAGATCGAGAACCTCTACGCCCGCTACGGGACCGCCCAGCCCAACCTCTGCTTCGCCGGCCACACCGACGTGGTGCCGGTGGGCGACGCCGCCGCCTGGAGCTCGGAAGCCTTCGCCGCCGAGATCATCGACGGGGTGCTGATCGGCCGGGGCTCGGTGGATATGAAGAGCGGCGTGGCCGCCTTCGCCGCGGCGTCCGCCAAGGCCATCGCGGCGGGCCAGGTCTCGGGCTCGCTGTCCTTCCTGATCACCGGGGACGAGGAGGGGATCGCCACCCACGGCACCAAGATGGTTGTCCAGGCCCTCCAAGCCGAAGGCGAGATCATCGATCACTGCGTGGTGGGCGAGCCCTCCAGCGCCGAGACCTTCGGGGACATGATCAAGATCGGCCGCCGCGGCTCGATCAATGTCGAGATCGTGGTGGAGGGCGTCCAGGGCCACGTGGCCTATCCGCACCGCGCCGCCAATCCGGTCCCTGTGCTGATCGCCCTGCTGAACCGCCTGACGGAATACGAACTGGACACCGGTTTCCTGGGCTTCCAGCCCTCGAACCTGGAGGTCACCACGGTGGACGTGGGCAACCAGACCACCAATGTCATCCCGGCCACGGCGCGCGGCCGCCTGAACATCCGCTTCAACCCCAACCACACCGGCCAGGCCCTGGCCGACTGGATCGCGCAGGAGGCCAGCGAGGCCCTGGCCGGCTTCCAGGGCAATATCGTGGTGACGCCGTCCATCAGCGGCGAGGCCTTCCTCACCGAACCCGGCCCCTTTACCGACGTGGTGGCCGCGGCCGTCACCGACATCACCGGCAAGGGCCCCGAACTCTCCACCACCGGCGGCACCTCGGACGCCCGCTTCATCCGCGCCCTGTGCCCAGTCGTGGAGTTGGGCCTGGTGGGCAAGACCATGCACGCCGTCGACGAGCGCGCGCCGGTCTCGGAGATCCACCAACTTCAAGCGGTGTATGAGCGGCTGATCGAACGCTACTTCGAGGCGTTCAAGGCCTAGTAGCTCACGCCCGTCAGATAGAGCCCATCGGACGGCGCCACCGGCCCACACGCCGTGCGGTCGCGCGCCTCCAGAGCCGCCCGCACGTCCTCGACCTCCCAGCGCCCGACGCCGACCTCGGCGATGGTGCCGGCCATGGAGCGGACCTGGCGGTGCAGGAAGGAGCGCGACGCGAATTCCAGCACCACCTCATCCCCCTCGCGGCGCACCCGGGCGACATCCATAGTCTTCATCGGCGACTTGGCCTGGCAGGCGAGGTCGCGGAAGGTGGTGAAGTCGTGGTGGCCGATCAGGGTCTGGGCGGCGGCGTGCATGGCGGCGGCGTCCAGCGGCTTGCGCACATGCCAGACCCGCCCCCGGTCCAGGGCTGGCGGGCTCTCGCGGTTGAGGATGCGATAGAGGTAGCGCCGCTCATTCGCCGAGAACCGCGCGTGCCAGTCGCCCACCGCGATCTCGCAGTCCAGGATGGCGATCGGCTCGGGGACCAGGTGGGCGTTGATGGCGTTGCGCACCACTTCGGGCCGCCAGTCCTTTTCGATGTCGATATGGATCACCTGGCCCAGGGCATGGACACCGGTGTCGGTGCGCCCGGCCGCATTGACCCGCGCCTCCTCGCCACAGAAGGCGCGCACCGCCCGCTCCAGCGAGCCCTGCACGGTGGCCAGCTCCGCCTGGGCCTGGAAGCCCTTGTAGGGTCGACCGTCGTACTCGATCGTCATGCGGTAGCGGGGCATCAGAGAACCACCGTCCCCGCCGCGACCGGGAAGCCGCGCAGGAAGACCTTGGTGTCCTGAGGCCCCTTGCCTTCCCGCTGCACCCGCAGCAGCCGCACCGCGCCCTCGCCGCAGGCGATCAGCAGCTTGTCGTCCAGCACCTGGCCGGGGGAGCCAGAACCTTCCTCCACCTGGGACAGCAGGGCCTTTACCCGCACCGGCCCCTTTTCCGTCGGCAATTCGAACCAGGCGCCGGGGAAGGGTGACAGGCCGCGGATCTTGCGGTCCAGTTCGGCGGCTGGCTTGGTCCAGCGCAGCCGCGCTTCCTTGGGGCGGATCTTCTTGGCATAGGTCAGGCCCTCTTCGGCCTGGGGCTTGGCCACCGCCTCCCCGCGCGCCACCGCCGCCATGGTGCGCACCAGCAGGTCGGCGCCCACGCTGGCCAGCCGGTCGTGCAGGCTGCCTGCGGTCTCCAGGGCGTCGATACGCAGGGTCTCCGAGGCCAGGACTGGACCCTCGTCCAGGCCTTCGGTCATCGCCATCACCTCGACCCCGGTCACCCGGTCGCCGGCCATGATCGCCCGCTGGATCGGCGCGGCCCCGCGCCAGCGCGGCAGCAGAGAGGCGTGCAGGTTGAAGGCGCCAAGCCGGGGCGCGTCCAGCACCTCGCCAGGCAGGATCTGGCCGAAGGCCACCACCACGGCGGCGTCCAGGTTGAGGGCTGCGAAGGCTGCGATCTCGTCCGGGTCGCGCATCGACACCGGTGTCCGCACCGCGATGCCATTCTCCAGGGCAAAGGCGTGGGCCGGCGAAGGCTTCAGCTCCTGGCCACGTCCGCGCGGGGCCGGTGGCTGCGAATAGACCGCCGCGATCTCGTGACCGGCCTCCACCAAGGCGGAGAGGCAGGCGACGGCGAAGTCGGGGGTTCCAAGGAAGGCCAGGCGCATGGCGCTTCGTTTAGCGGCGTGGGGGGCAATAGGGAACCGCAAGCAAGCGTGGCCGTTACCTGCACGCTTCACCCGGAGATATGTCCATGCGCCACGCCCTCGTCCTTTCCGCCGCCATCGCCGCCCTGTCCCTGGCCGCATGCTCCAAGACCGAACAGGCTGAGACCGGCGAACACGCCAAGGCCGCCGCCGTCAAGATCGGCGAGGCCACCAAGGACGTCGCCACCAGCCCCGAGATGAAGGACCTGGGAACTGACGTGAAGCAGGGCGCCAAGGAAGCCGGCGCCGTGGCCAAGGACGCGCTCTCCACCGCCGGCGCGGAACTCAAGGAAGGCGCGGCCAAGGCCGGAGACAAGGCCCAGGACGCCGCCGCCACCGCCGACGCCAAGATCGACAAGGCCGCCGCCGACGCGAAGAAGTAGGGCTGCAAACAATCGTCATCCCCGGGCTTGTCCCGGGGACCCAAGATCTCCGCTTGAGATCAGAGGGCGCGAGCGGCGCCGCAGCGCCCGCCTTGCACGACGGAGATCATGGGTGGCCGGGACAAGCCCGGCCATGACGATCTTTATTCACCCCGCCTGCTTCGCCTCCAGCCGCTCGAACGCCATCTCGGTGGCGCGGATCAGGCCCAGATAGGTGATGCCGTAGAAGATGCGGATGTCGGCCTGCAGGGCGGGCAGCAGGATCCAGACCCCGTCGCGCGGGCCCTTCTCGATCCAGCCGGCCGCCTCGATATCGCGCAGCACCGACAGCACGTGACTGCGCGAGACCTGATAGTGGCGGGCGATGGCGGCCACCGACAGCTCCACCTCCCCCACGGGCGGGAAGGCGCGGCCCGTGTCGGCCTTGGCCATCACTTCGAACAGGATCAGCAGACCCGCCGAGCGGACAGCCAACGCGTTGAACGCCGCGATGTCCGGATTGGGTGAGCCCGCCGCCTGCATCGACTGGTCCCCCATCATCGCCATCAGCATGGCGAAGACCTCCGGCTCGTCGAACCGCGCCAGCATTTCAGCGGTCTCGTCGGTGAGGTGGATCAGGGCCTCGAACTCGATCCGCATCCGCCCGCGGAACGCCGATTCCATGGCCGGCGTCGGCGTGTAAGGACGGCTGTGGCCGTTGGCGGCCTCGGCGCGGGTTACGTAGCCGATGAGCTGCAGACGCAGCAGCACCGCCGTCGCGGTGCCGGCGCTGAGGATGCCACTCTTGCCGGAAAGCTCGCGCAACCGTCGGTGGGTGAGGCCGCCGGTCGCGTCCAGGTAGAGCGCGAGGATCCCCAGCAGGAACCGGCTCACGTCCTTGACGTCGCGATGCAGGGCCGGCGCGGCGTCGTAATAGGCCACCGCGCCGCGCACGGAGCTGCGCATGGCGTCGTCCAGCCCGGGCCGGGCAAGGAATGCGTCGAGCCTGTTGTAGGGGAAGGGCCGGTTGTGGCCGGGCGGCGACGGATCGGTCATAGGCGCCGCGAGCAATACCTCAGATTGGGGACCGTACCAGAAAACGCCATCACACCCTCTTCGGCTCCGTTGGTATCTCCCCGGCAGGTCCGGAGCGCTTACCGGCCCGCGTAGGCGACTGATCGAACCGCGGCCCTGAAAAGGATTATCGGGTGAGGTCGGGATCGGACCCCGGGGGGGGTCTGGTCGGGGCAGAGGTCACGTCCATGACCGGTGTCCCCTCCCGCGCGGGCGGACCCCTCACGAGGGTCTTTAAGCGGCCCGGACCTGCTTCTTCACCTTGGCCACCGCCCGGTCGCGCTTCAGGCGCGAGAGGTAGTCGATGAAGAGCACGCCCTTCAGGTGGTCCATCTCGTGCTGGATGCAGACTGCGTACAGGCCCTCGGCGTCCTCGATCACTTCCTCGCCCTGGTAGTTCAGGTATTTGAGCTTCACCCGGGCGGGGCGCTCGACCTCGTCATAGATGTCCGGGATCGACAGGCAGCCCTCTTCGTAGGGGGCGGTGTCGTCTGAGGCCCAGAGGATTTCCGGGTTCACGAAGTAGCGCGGCTCGGGCGGGGTGTCGGGCGCCGCCAGGTCCATGACGATCACCTGCTTGGCCACGCCGACCTGGATCGCCGCCAGCCCGATGCCCGGCGCGGCGTACATCGTCTCCAGCATGTCATCCATCAGGGCGCGCAGCTCATCGTCCACCACCTCGACGCGGGTGGAGATCTGTTTCAGCACGGGGTCGGGGACGACGAGGATTTCGCGAAGAGCCATGGCTTTTCAGGTAGGTCAGCCGCCTTTGAGCGTCAAGACGGCGGCTGAGGGCGGATCGTCCTCTTCGGGCGGGTCCACGGCCAGCTTGGTCAGGGGCCGGATGCCGGTCTCGACCGGCAGCAGCTCGGGCAAGTCCTTGCCTTCGTGGTCCACCTGCAGGTCCTCGAAGCGGCGGGCCTGGGTCATGACCTGGGTCTCCAGGGAGCCGACAAAGGAATTGTAGCGGCCGACGGCGGCCTCCAGCGCCTTGCCCACCGAGGCGGCGTGGCCGCCCATCACCGACAGGCGCTTGTAGAGCTCGCGCCCCAGCTTGGAGATTTCCTGAGCGTTGGCCGCCTGCTCCTCCACCCGCCAGCCGTAGACGACCGCCTTGCACAGGGCGAACAGGGTGGTGGGCGTCACCACCAGCACCCGCTTGTCCATGGCCTCGGTCATCAGCTCGGGCATGCGGTCCAGGGCCGCGGCCAGGAAGCTGTCGCCGGGGATGAACATGGCCACGAAGTCGGGGGAACCCTGGTTGAACTGGTCCCAGTAGGTCTTGCCGGACAGGCCGATCATGTGGGCCCGCACGCTCTGGGCGTGGCGGACGTAGCAGGCCTCGCGGATCGCGTCGTCGGTGGCGTCCTGGGCGTCGAGGAAGGCGTTCAGCGAGCACTTGGCGTCGATGACGAACACCGCCCCGCCCGGCAGACGCACGGTGACGTCGGGCCGGCGGCGGCCCTCGTCGGTGTCGGTGGAGGTCTGTTCGTCGAAGTCGTAGCGGTTGTGCAGACCCGCGGCCTCCAGGACGTTGCGCAGGGTCTGCTCGCCCCAGCGGCCCTGGACCCCGGC
>JAYVDG010000174.1:0-2368 GCA_043749525.1 Phenylobacterium sp. | reverse complement strand
GGGCCGACGAGCCCCGCCCGGCGCGATCCACGTTGCAGACCTTCATCTATTGGACCTTGGTGGTCGGCGTCTGGGGGCTGATCTTTGTCGTCGCCTTCTTCGCCGTCTTCTCGGTGGACCTGCCCGACACCTCCAAGCTCTATGACGTCAAGCGCCAGCCCTCGATCTCCTACCTGGACCGCTCGGGAGGCTTGATTGCGGTGCGAGGCAGCCAGTACGCGCCGCCGGTCGACCTGGCCAAGCTGCCGCCCTATGTGCCCAAGGCCTTCATCGCCATCGAGGACCGCTGGTTCTACTGGCACTTCGGCTTCAACCCCTGGGGCATCGCGCGCAGCCAGGTTTATGACATGACCCACCGCGGCGGCGGGCCCTTACGCGGCGGCTCGACGATCACCCAGCAACTGGCCCGCAACCTCTTCCTCACGCCCAACCAGACTTACCGCCGCAAGGCCCAGGAGCTGATCCTGGCGATCTGGCTGGAGGCCAAGTTCTCCAAGAAACAGATCCTCGAGCTCTATCTGAACCGGGTCTATTTCGGGGCCGGGGCCTATGGCATCGAGGCCGCCTCCCAGCGCTACTTCAACAAGCCCGCCGCCCAGCTCAGCCTGAGCGAAAGCGCGCTGCTGGCCGGGATGATGAAGGGTCCGTCGCGCTATTCGCCGGTCTCCGCCAGCGACCGCGCCGCGCGGCGCGCCACCATCGTGCTGGACGAGATGGTCCGCATACACGCCATCACGCCGGTCCAGCGCGATGCGGCTTTCCGCGAACCGATCCGGGTCAATCCGGTGCTGGCCAACCAGCGGGCGCAGTATTTCACCGATTGGGTCGACGATCAGGTGCGCCGTCTGGTCGGCGAGCCCACCGAGGACCTGACGGTCGAGACCACGCTGGACCTGCCGCTCGAGGCCGCCGCCGAGCAGGCGCTGCAGTCCGGCGTCGCGGCGGCGGGGAACCAGGGGGTGCTGCAGGGCGCGCTGGTCTCCCTCGATGGCGAGGGCCGGGTCCGCGCCTACGTCGGCGGCGTCAATTACCTGCAGAGCCAGTTCGACCGCGCCACCCAGGCGCGCCGCCAGGCCGGCTCGTCCTGGAAGCCCTTCGTCTATCTCACCGCCATGGAGGCCGGCCGCACCCCGGACACCCCGGTGGTGGACGAGCCGATCACCATCGGCTCGTGGACGCCGCGCAACTACACCGGAAAGTACCTGGGCCCCATCACCATCGAGATCGGCCTGAAGGAATCGATCAACACGGTCGCCGCTCGGCTGGCGAACGAGGTCGGCACCTCCAATGTCGCCAACACCGCCCACCGGCTGGGCATCGTTTCACCGATCCAGCTCGATCCGTCCATGGCGCTGGGCGCCGTCGAGGTGAGCCCGCTGGAGATGGCCCAGGCCTATGCGCCCTTCTCCAATGGCGGCATGTTCGCCAAGGGCTACGGGATCGAGCGCATCCGCACCGCCACCGGCCGCGTGCTCTACGACCATGGCGCGGGCAACGATCAGCGGCGCGCGGTGATCGGCCAGCCGGCGCTCTCCTACATGATCCGCATGATGCGCCAGGTGCCGCTGTCGGGGACCGGAACGCGGGCCAACGTCAAGGGCTACGACCTGGCCGGCAAGACCGGCACGACCAGCGACTACCGCGACGCCTGGTTCATGGGCTACACCGGCGGCTTCGTCACCGCCGTCTGGGTGGGCCGTGACGACAACACCCCGATGAAGAAGGTTACCGGCGGCGGCGTCCCGGCCGGCATCTGGCATGACTACATGACCCAGGCCCTGCCGAAGCTGAAGACCGGCGGCATTCCCGGCGCCGACGCCCCGCCAGCCGGGCCCACCGACCTGATCGGCGCCATCGTCGGCGGGGTCCAGGACCTGCTGCACGGGGACCACGAGGCCGACCCGCAACCGGCGCAGCCGAGACCGAGCCAGGAAGAGGCGCCGCCCTGACCTTCTCCGATCCTCCCGTAGGGGGGGTTGGATCGCGGCGAAGCCGCGAGACGGAGGGGGTTTCACCCGCCGAGTCTGCGACAGACGACATCCCGAGCGCCGGAGAGGAAACCCCTCAGTCGGTTCGCTGACAGCTCCCCCTACGGGGAGCATCTAGCGCCTCGTCACCGCCCGAACCCGTGCAGCCGCGCGCCTTCCGTCCGCAGCCAGTCGCGGTGCGGCTTGGGCTCGCCTACCAGCGCGCGGACGTGGGCCCAGAAGCGCGGGCCGTGGTTCAGCTCTAAAAGGTGGGCGCACTCGTGGGCCGCGACGTAATCGGCGACGTCGAAGGGCGCGAGCGCCAGGCGCCAGCTGTAGCGGATCGAGGCCGGCGCCCCGCGCATCGCCGGGCGGCACGAGCCCCAGCGGCCCTTGGCGTC
>JAYVDG010000173.1:0-2369 GCA_043749525.1 Phenylobacterium sp. | reverse complement strand
CCAGGATCGTCCCCGGCCGCTCGCGCGTAATTCTGAAGCCTTCCAGCGCCGAGTCGCTCGGCGAAAACTTGGTCATGTCTGTCCTCTGGCCGCCCGTGTGAACGTTCAAACGAGTCGGTCGTCCCTTTGGCTGCGATCTTTGCGGTCGTGTCTCTTTCGCCGCAAGGCCTCCCTCGCGATCCATCGCAATCGTTGCTACTTAGCCACGCATGAGCATCAAGATTGACCCAGTCCATGTGATCGGCGGCGGCCTCGCCGGTTCGGAAGCCGCGTGGCAGATCGCCCAGGCCGGCGTGCCGGTGATCCTGCACGAGATGCGCCCGGTGCGCGGCACCGACGCCCACCACACCGACGGCCTGGCCGAGCTGGTCTGTTCGAACTCCTTCCGGGCCGACGACTGGACCGGCAACGCCGTGGGCCTGCTGCACGCCGAGATGCGGCGGCTGGATTCCATCATCATGTCCTGCGGCGACGCCCACCAAGTGCCGGCCGGCGGCGCCCTGGCCGTCGACCGCGACGGCTTCTCGCAGGCGGTCACCGCCCGGCTGGAGGCCCACCCCAACGTCACCATCGCGCGTGAGGAAGTGGCCGGCCTGCCGCCCGCCGCCTGGGACAGCGTCATCGTGGCCACCGGCCCCCTCTCCTCGCCCGCCCTGTCCGACGCGATCCTGACGCTCACCGGCGAGGGCGAGCTGTCGTTCTTCGACGCCATCGCCCCCATCGTGAACTTCGACTCCATCGACATGGGCGTGGCCTGGCGGCAGTCGCGCTACGACAAGGAAGGCCCCGGCGGCGACGCGGCGGCCTACATCAACTGCCCGCTCGACAAGGATCAGTACGAGGCCTTCATCGACGCCCTGCTGGAAGGCCCGAAGAGCGAGTTCAAGGAGTGGGAGAACGTTCCCTATTTCGACGGCTGCCTGCCCATCGAGGTGATGGCTGAGCGCGGCCGCGAAACCCTGAGCCATGGGCCGATGAAGCCGGTCGGTCTGACCAACGAGCACGACCCGCAGGTGAAGGCCTACGCCATCGTCCAGCTGCGCCAGGACAATGCGCTCGGCACCCTGTGGAACATGGTGGGCTTCCAGACCAAGCTGAAGCACGGCGCCCAGAGCGACATCTTCCGCACCATCCCGGGCCTGGAGAAGGCGGTGTTCGCGCGCCTCGGCGGCCTGCACCGCAACACCTTCCTCAACAGTCCTAAGCTGTTGGACGCTCAGCTGCGGCTGAAGCTGCAGCCGCGCCTGCGGTTCGCCGGCCAGGTTACGGGCGTCGAAGGCTATGTGGAGAGCGCGGCCATGGGCCTGCTGGCCGGCCGCCTGGCCGCCGCCGAACGTCTTGGGGTCCCCATCGAGCCGCCGCCGGCCACGACGGCTCTTGGAGCGTTGGTTGGCCACATCACCGGCGGACACCTGGAGAGCGGCAAGGGCAGCTTCCAGCCGATGAACATCAACTACGGCCTGCTGCCGCCCGTCGAGGGGATCGCCAAGCGCGACGAGGCCGGCCGCCGGTTGGGCGCCAAGGAGAAGAGCCGCGGCAAGAAGCTGGCGGTGGGCGAACGCGCCCTGGCCGACCTGGAGACCTGGGTCACCGGCGGGAGCAAGATCGCCGCCGCATAGGTCTCAGACCTTGCCGCGCGCCACGGCCAGGAACAGGCGCAGGCGGGTTTCGAGTTCAGAGGGCTTGCGGCCCTTGGCGCGCTGTCGGGCCAGGATGGCGTGGGCGATGGCCGGGAAGGCCGGGACCGAGAGGCCGCCAGCCTCCTTCAGCGCGCGATCCAGGATCGGCCCGACATCGGGTCCGGCTAAGCCAGCCGTGCCGATCAGCCGCCCGATCGCCCAGGCGCGGCCGCCGGCCAGGGCCTTGGCCTCGTCGGCGGTCGGATCCAGCATCCGCGCCGCCAGCACCGCGGCGTTGCCCGCCGTGCCGTCGGCCCATTCCAGGGCCTCCCCCAGCTTCATGGGCTCGGCGCTGAGCTCGCGGTAGCGGGCGTCGATCATCGCCTCCAACCGGGGCCGCTGCAGGCCGTGGCGGCCGATGGCGGCGGCGAGCGCGAGCGCCGTGGGATGCTTGCGCACCGTGCGGCCCTCGAACACCTCGTCCAACACCTCGTTCCACCAGGTCAGGCGGATCTCGCCCATCAGCGGGTTGGAGACGACGCGCGGCGCGCGAGCCAGCTCATGGTCGAAGGCGTAGAGGGCGATGACGTCCACGCGAGCCTGGGCGTCTGAAATGAACCGGCTGGACAGCCAGCGGTCGGGATCGACGCGGCCCACCAGGGCGTCGAGGTCGTTCGGATCGTGGGTGTCGTCTTCGGACATGGTGTTCGCAAACAGCAAAAGGCCCGCCGGTTGGGGCGGGCCTTCCGA
>JAYVDG010000172.1:0-2370 GCA_043749525.1 Phenylobacterium sp. | reverse complement strand
GTTCAGGATCGCCGCCCATTGGGTTGTAGATCCAACTGCCGCAGTCGCCGCAGAAATGTCGGTGCAGGGCGTGGCCACTTTCAGCGGTCTTGGTGAAGACCTTGGTCTCACCCTTTGTGAGCCGGAACGCGCTGGCGGGGACGACGGCATTGATCGAGCCGGCCGCGCTCGTCATGCGCTGGCAGTCGGTGCAATAGCAGGCGGCCAGCCTCTCGATCGCCGCATCGACAACGTACCGGATCTCGCCACACAGGCAGCCGCCGGTCAGGGGTTCCGACATCGTAGGTCTCCTGCATTGGCCGCCGTCCCCGATCGAGACCGTCGGCAGCGCCCAGGTTAGCCGCAGGGCGCCGGTAGGTCCAAGGTCTGCTACCCTTGAGGTTTCTTGGATGCCCGCCCGGCGCGACAGCGGGTCTGGCCCTGGAGGTGGGTGTTCAAGAAAGCTGGAAGTCTGAACCGCGGGGTGGCGGTTGTGCCTATGGGGATTTGAGTTACGGGCTGGTCCGATCGGGACGCTGGCGGCGTGTTTCGCGGGCGTGAGAGCCGCGCTGACAGATAGATGCGGGGTCGGCGACCCGGAGTTGAAGCCTCTGTTTTCGAGGTTGCAGGGGAAGATGCCGGCGTTGGCGCAATAGCCTGCCGTTCCGGCGGCGGGCCGGCTGCATTTCTCTGCGCTTGATGAAGTCCTTGGTGGTCATGAGGAGTCGATCCTGAACGCCGGCTTCGGCGGCGCGGTGCGAGGGACTGCGCCGCGCTCGAAGATCTCGACGAGGATCATGCGGCCGCCGCAGCATGGGCAAGCGTTAGCCGGCTTTGCGGCGACCTCGGGCTCTTCGTTGGACGGAGCTGCAGATGGCGGCGGCGGCGGGAGCAGCGCGCGGGCCTTGGCCAGGTTGGCGGCGCGCGCGGTGTTGGCGAACAGGCCGTAGTGGCGGATGCGATGGAAACCTGCGGGCAGGACGTGGATGAGGAAGCGGCGGATGAACTCGCCAGGCGCCAGGGTCATCAGTTTCTGCCGGGCCTCGCCGTCCTGGCGGTAGTCCTTCCAGCGGAAGGTCACGCCGCGATCGTCTAGGCTGACCAGACGACTGTTAGAGATGGCGACGCGGTGGGTGTAGCGGGCGAGGTAGGCCAGCACGGCCTCAGGCCCCGCGAAGGGGCGCTTGGCATAGACCACCCACTCGGCACGGCGCAGCGGGGCCAGGCGGGCGGCGAAGGCGGCGCGGTCGGAAAGGCCTGCGAGCGTGCCGAAGAAGGCCAGGCGGCCCTCGGCGTGGGCCGCGGCGAGCTTGTCCAGGAACAGGCGGCGGAACAGGCGAGACAGCACCCGCACCGGCAGGAAGAACCTTGGCCGGCAGGCGATCCAGCTCTGGCCGTCGGGCGAGAGCCCGCCGCCGGGGACGATGCAGTGTAGATGCGGATGGTGGGTGAGCGCCGATCCCCAGGTGTGCAGGACGGCGGTCAGGCCGATGCGCGCGCCCAGATGCTTGGGATCGGCGGCGATGGTCAGCAGCGTCTCGGACGCCGCCTGAAACAGGATGCCGTAGACCGCCGCCTTGTTCTGGAAGGCGATGTCACCGATCTGCGCCGGCAGGGTGAAGACCACATGGTAGTAGGCCAGCGGCAACAGCTCGGCCTGGCGGGCCTCCAGCCAGCGCTGCGCCGCGGCTCCCTGGCACTTCGGGCAATGCCGGTTGCGGCAGGAGTTGTAGGCGATCCGCAGGTGGTCGCAGTCCTCGCAGCGCTCGACGTGGCCGCCCAGCTCGGCCGTCCGGCAGGCCTCGATCGCCGACATCACCTTGAGCTGGCCAAGGCTCAGGTGACCGGCCTGGGCCAGCCGCCACGCGGGCCCATGGGCGCGGAAGATGTCGGCGACGTCCAGGGCCGGGCGCACCGCCCGGGCCTCCGCCTCAGGCCGGCGGCGGTCTCAGCTGCAGGAGATCCAGCGGGCTCTCGATCCCGTCCAGGGTCCTGGCCGCCACGTGGGTGTAGACCGCCGTGGTCTCCAGCTTCTTGTGGCCGAGCAGCACCTGGATCACGCGCACGTCCACGCCCTGCTCCAGAAGGTGGGTGGCGAAGCAGTGCCGCAGCGTGTGCAGGCAGACCGGCTTCTTGATCCCCGCCGCCCTGACGGCCACGTGGAAGGCCCGGTTCAGCGAGCGCGCGGTCACCGGGCTGAAGGGCGTGTGCGGGTTAGGAAACAGCCAAACCGGCGGACGGGCCACCTTCCACCAGTTGCGCAGCACCCCAAGAAGATGGGGTGAGAGCAGCGCGTCGCGATCGCGCCGTCCCTTGCCCTGCTCGACCCGGATCCGCATGCGCTGGCTGTCGATGTCGCCGACCTTGAGGCCGACCACCTCCGACGCCCGC
>JAYVDG010000171.1:0-2372 GCA_043749525.1 Phenylobacterium sp. | reverse complement strand
TGGTCTGGATGAAGGGCCTGTTCGGCCTGCCCGTCCACACGCCCTGGGTCTTCTTCGCCGGTCTGGCCGGCGTGCTCTACACCATGCTCGGCTGGTGGATGGACGTGGTGAAGGAAGCCAACCAGGGCGACCACACCCCCGTCGTCGCCATCGGCCTGCGCTACGGCATGATCATGTTCATCGCTTCGGAAGTGATGTTCTTCGTGGCCTGGTTCTGGATCTTCTTCGAGATGGCCCTGTTCCACGAGGCTCGGACGCTGTCCTCCATCGAGGAAGTCCGCACCGCCTGGGCCACCTGGCCGCCGGCCGGCGTCGAGCTGGTCCCGGCCTGGAACCTGCCCCTGGTCAACACGCTCACCCTGCTGCTCTCGGGCACGACGGTCACCTGGAGCCACCACGCGCTGCAGACCGGCGACCGCAAGGGCGCGAAGATCGGCCTGGTGCTGACCATCCTGCTGGGCGCGATGTTCACCGCCATCCAGGCCTACGAGTACCACCACATCCTGGAGCATAAGTACTTCTTCAGCGAAGCGGCCTCCAACGCCGGCCTCTATGGCTCCTCCTTCTTCATGGCCACGGGCTTCCACGGCTTCCACGTCCTGATCGGCACCATCTTCCTGACCGTCTGCCTGATCCGCATGCTGGGCACCGGCTTCACCCCCAAGCAGCACTTCGGCTTCGAAGCCGCCGCTTGGTACTGGCACTTCGTGGACGTGGTCTGGCTGTTCCTGTTCGCCTTCATCTACGTCGTGTTCGGCGGAGCGGCTGGCGCCCACTAATCCGATGAGGGGTCACAATCCGCTGCTGGCGGGGCTCGCGGGCCGCTGCCCAAACTGCGGAGAAGGGCCCCTCTTCTCGGGCTTCCTGAAGGTGGCTGAACGCTGTGAGGCGTGCGGCTACGATCTGGCCAAGGCCGACTCAGGCGACGGCCCCGTCGTCTTCGTGATTCTGCTCGCCGGCTTTCCCTGCGTCTTCGGGGCCCTCTTCACCCAATTCGCCTTTGATCCGCCGATCTGGCTGACCATGGTGATCTGGATGCCCCTGATCCTCATTCTCAGCTTTGGCCTGATGCGCCCGCTAAAGGGCGTGTTGTTAGCCGCCCAGTTCGCCAACAAGGCCTCCGAGGCGCGTCGTGACGGACAGGACTGACACCCTCTCCCGCAAGGCCTTCCCCCTCGGCCTGACGATCGCCACGCTCATCGCGGCCGGTATCCTGGTCTGGCTGGGGGTCTGGCAGCTGCATCGCCTGGCCTGGAAGGAAGACCTGCTGGCCCGCGTCGCCGCCCTGCAGGCCGCGCCCGCCCGCCCCCTCGGCCCTGTCTTGGATAGCCTGGCCCACGGCGGCCAGGGCGACTTCATCCGAGTGAAGCTGGACTGCCCCGGCCTGGGCGCGGCGCCCTATCTCGAGCTCTATTCGGTCCGTGAAAGCGGCGCCGGCCTGCGGCTGATCTCGACCTGCGTGGTGGAGAGCGCCAAGTACCGCACCATCCTGGTGGACCGCGGGTTCATCGCCGACACCATCTCCGCCCGGCCGTCGATCAATCTGGCCGACCAGACACCGATGTCTCTGGTCGGCGTGCTGCGCACCCCAGACAAGGCCACCTTCGTGACCCCGCCCAACGACCCGGCGGGCAACCACTGGTATTCGCGCGACATCCCCGCCATGGCCGCCCACCTGAAGGCGCCGGCGCCCGCGCCCATCATCCTGGCGGCGGAGACCAGCTCCAACCCCGGCTGGCAGGCCCTGAAGCCGCAGCCGCTCCCGGCGGAAATCCCCAACCGCCATCTCGAATACGCCCTGACCTGGTTCGGCCTTGCAGGGTCCCTGGCCGCCGTCTATGCCGCCATGCTCTGGCGGTGGTGGAAGGCGTAATGCGATACGTTTCTACGCGGGGACAGTCCCCCGCGGTCGGCTTTGTCGATGCGATCCTGGCGGGCTTGGCGCCCGACGGCGGCCTCTATGTGCCGGAGGAATGGCCGACCCTGACCCACAGGCAGATCGCCGCCTTCGCCGGCAAGCCCTACGCCCATGTGGCCACCGAGATCCTGGCCTGTTTCGTCGGTGACGAGATCCCGCGCGAGACCCTGGCCGAGATGTGCGCCGAGGCCTACGGGACCTTCACCCACGCCGCCGTGGTGCCGGTGAAGCAGCTCTATCCGGGCGGCTTTTTGGCCGAGTTGTTCCATGGGCCCAGCCTGGCGTTCAAAGACGTGGCCATGCAGCTGCTGGCCCGCATCAGCGACCATGTGCTGGGCGCCCAGAAGCGTACCCAGACCATCCTCTGCGCCACGTCGGGCGACACCGGCGGGGCGGCGGTGGAGGCCTTCCGCGGCCGCGCCAACACCCGCATCGTCGCCATGTTCCCGGACGG
>JAYVDG010000170.1:0-2374 GCA_043749525.1 Phenylobacterium sp. | reverse complement strand
TAGAGCGGCACGATTGGGATGTTCTCCAGGTGGATGTATTGCCAGATGTCCAGCTCGGTCCAGTTGGAGATCGGGAAGGCGCGGAAGTTCTCCCCCGTCGCCTTGCGCGTATTGTAGAGATGCCAAAGCTCGGGGCGCTGGTTCTTGGGGTCCCAGCGGTGCTGGGCCGAGCGGAAGGACAGCACGCGCTCCTTGGCGCGGCTCTTTTCTTCATCCCGGCGGCCGCCGCCGAAGGCCGCGTCGAAGCCGTACTTGTCGAGCGCCTGCTTCAGGCCCTCGGTCTTCCACATGTCGGTGTGCAGGCTGCCGTGGTCGAAGGGATTGATCCCCCGCTCCTTGGCCTCGGGGTTCTGGTAGACCAGCAGGTCGGCGCCCAGCTCGGCGGCCATCCGCGCGCGCATCTCGTACATGGCCTGGAACTTCCAGGTCGTATCGACGTGCAGCAGCGGGAAGGGGAGCTTGCCCGGGAAGAAGGCCTTCTGCGCCAGGCGCAGCATGACTGCGCTGTCCTTGCCCACCGAATAGAGCATGACCGGGTTCTCGCACTCGGCCACCACCTCACGGAAGATGTGGATGCTTTCGGCCTCCAGACGCTGGAGGTGGGTGAGCGTGGCCGGGCTAATCTCCGGCTTTGATGCGAGAGCGGGGACCGCCATCAGGAAACCTTGCAGTTCAACTTGGGCCAGACCTTGGCCAGGCGGCTGACTTACGAGAGGCACGCCCGGGTTACGACAGAGAATTCCTGACAGCGTGTCGAGGAAAGGGCCACCGCCTTCGGTGTCCGAAAACCGCCACCTACATGGGGGCGATGTCCGAAAACCGCGAGACTTCATCCCGTGAGCAGCAGACTATCAGCTCATGGATATGAACGACGACGCCTGCTACCGCGCCTTCTCGATGCGAGACGCCCGTTTCGACGGCCGCATCTTCGGGGCGGTGAAGACCACCGGCATCTACTGCCGCCCGGTCTGCCCCGCCCGCACACCCAAGCGCGAGAACATCGCCTTCTACCCCTCGGCCGCCGCCGCGCAAGAGGCCGGCTTCCGGCCTTGCCTGCGCTGCCGGCCGGAAACCTCGCCGGACCTCGGCTCGTGGAAGGGGACCTCCAACACCGTCTCGCGGGCGCTCTCCCTGATCGAGCAGGGGGCGCTGGATGAGGGCGACGTCGACCGCCTGGCCGAACGCCTCGGCGTCGGGGAGCGCCAGCTCAGGCGCCTGTTCCGCCAGCACCTGGGCGCCTCCCCGGTGGCGGTGGCCCAGACCCGCCGCGTCCTGCTGGCCAAGCAGCTGATCCACCAGACCCGCCTGCCTATGGCCGAGGTGGCGATGGCCTCGGGCTTCGGCAGCGTGCGGCGCTTTAACGAGACCTTCCAGCAGCTGTTCGACCGCCCGCCCGGCGCCCTGCGGCGCTCCGGGGCGGCGGATGTGGGCGCAGGCGACGGGGCAGGAACGACGATCCGGCTGCCGTACCGCGCCCCCTATGACTGGGACGCCATGCTGGCATTCTGGACCCTGCGCGCCATTCCCGGCGTCGAGACCGTGGTCGGCCGCCGCTACGCCCGCCTGCTGCAGGTGGGCGACGCCCACGGCCTGGTGATTGTGGGGCAGGGGACCGGCGACTGGCTGGACGTCACCCTGCACTTCCCGAAGGTCCAGGCCTGGCCCGCTGTCATCGGCAAGCTGCGCCGGGTCTTCGACCTCGCCGCCGACCCGGCCCTGATCAACGGCCACCTGTCGGAGGACCCGGAACTCGCCGCCCTGGTGGCCCGGCGTCCCGGCCTGCGGGCGCCCGGCGCCTGGGACGGCTTCGAGCTCGCCGTCCGCGCGGTGCTGGGCCAGCAGATCACCGTCGTGGCCGCCCGCAACCTGGCCGGCAAGATCAGCGCGGCCTATGGCTCCCCGGTCCAGGACGAGGCGGCCAATGCGCTGGGCCTCACCCACCTGTTCCCGACCCCGGAGCAACTGGCGGGGGCCGATGTCGAGACCCTCGGCATGCCCCGCGCCCGGGGCCGGGCGCTGGTGTCGCTCGCCGAGGCCGCCGCCGCCGATCCTGACCTGTTTGGCATGAAGCGCAGCCTGGAGGCGGCGGTCGCTCAGCTGCGCGCCCTGACGGGGATCGGCGAGTGGACCGCGCAATACATCGCCATGCGGGCCCTGCGGGAGCCCGACGCCTTCCCCCACGCCGACCTTGGCCTGCTGCGCGCGCTCGAAGACGAGACCGGACAGCGGCCGACGCCGGCCGAACTGCTGACCCGCGCCGAACGCTGGCGCCCCTGGCGGGCCTATGCCGCCTCCCATCTCTGGGCGTCCGACGCGGCGCTCGATCCCAAGATCACCAAGGAGAAATCCCATGACCAAGTCGCTGCCTGAGACC
>JAYVDG010000169.1:0-2378 GCA_043749525.1 Phenylobacterium sp. | reverse complement strand
CACCCATCCTCGCCTTGAAGAATGTCCGTCTGGCCGACGGGCCGAAAATGCTGTTCGACGGGGTCGACCTGTCGGTGGATCCGCGGTCACGCGCCTGCCTGGTGGGGCGCAACGGGGCGGGCAAGACCACCCTGCTGAAGATGCTGGCCGGCCAGATCCAGCCCGACGACGGCGAGCGCGCCGTGCAGCCGGCCACCCGCATCGCCTATGTGCCGCAGGAGCCGGAGATCGTCGGCGCCACCCTGCTGGAGCATTGCATCGCCGGCGGCGCGGCCGACTACCAGGCCCAGGCGGCCCTGGACATTTTCGGCATCGATCCGGAGAAGTCGACCTCCGGCCTGTCCGGCGGCGAGATCCGCCGCGTGGCGCTGTCGCGCGCCTTCGCCGAGGACCCGGACCTGCTGCTGCTGGACGAGCCCACCAACCACCTGGACATCCTGGCCATCGAGACCCTGGAGGCCGAACTGGCCTCCAGCCGCGCGGCCATGGTCATCGTCAGCCACGACCGGGCCTTCCTGGAGCGCACCACCCAGCGCAGTTTCTGGCTGGAGCACCGCAAGGTCCGCCGCCTGGACAAGGGCTTCGCGGCCTTCGATGGGTGGGTCGAGCAGGTCATGGCCGCCGAGGCCGAGGAAGGGCGCAAGATCGACAAGAAGCTGGAGCAGGAAGAGCACTGGCTGCAGCGCGGCGTCACCGGCCGCCGGGCCCGCAACGAGGGCCGCCGCCGGGCGCTGATGGATCTGCGCCAGGTCAAGGTCGAACGCCTGCGCGAGGTGCGCGGCGACATGAACATGGGCATCGCCTCCTCCGGCCTGTCGGGCCAGCGGGTGATCGAGGCCAAGGGCATCGCCAAGGGGTTCGGCGAGCGCACCCTGCTGAAGAGCTTCTCCACCCGCATCCTGCGCGGCGACCGGGTGGCCATCGTCGGCCCCAACGGGGCGGGCAAGACCACCCTGGTGAAGATGCTGCTGGGGCAGATCGCGCCAGACGAGGGCTCGGTGAAGCTGGGGGCCAACCTGGAGATCGCCTATATCGACCAGGCTCGGGCCGACCTGAAGCCCGACATGATGCTGCGCGACGTCCTGACCCCGCTGGGCGGCGACCAGGTGATGGTGCGCGGCCTGCCCAAGCACGTGAACGCCTACGCCAAGGACTTCCTGTTCACCGACGCCCAGATCCGCCAACCGGTGCGCAGCCTGTCCGGCGGGGAGCGCAACCGCCTGCTGCTGGCCCGGGCGCTGGCCACGCCCGCCAACCTGCTGATCCTGGATGAGCCCACCAACGATCTGGACATGGATACGCTGGACCTGCTCGAGGACCTGCTTGCCGATTTCGAAGGCACGCTGATCCTGGTGAGCCACGACCGCGACTTCATCGACCGGCTGGCCACCTCCACCATCGCGCTCAACGGCCGTGGCGACGTGGTGGAGACGCCGGGCGGCTGGCAGGATTTCCTGCGGCAGAACCCCGGCTATTTCGGCGCGATCGCGCCGGCGGCCCCTGCCCCGTCGGCGCCCAAGACCGCGGCCAAGGCCTCGCCGCCCCCGCCTGAGCCGAAGAAGACCACCAAGCTGTCGTTCAAGGACCAGCACCGGCTGAAGGAGGCCGAGGGGCTGATGGTCACCCTGCCGGCCAAGATCGCCAAGCTGGAGGCCGACATGGCCGACCCGGCCCTCTACACCCGCGATCCCACAGGCTTCGACCGCATGACCAAGTCCCACGCGCACGCCCAGGCCGAACTGGCCAAGGCCGAGCAGGACTGGATGGCCCTGGAAGAGATGCGCGAGGCGCTGGAGGCGGGACGGTAGAGTTCCTTCCCTCGATGCGGGGGCGGAAGCCCTCACCACACTTCGTCATCCTGGCCGCAGCGAAGCGGAGAGCCGGGATCCAGTGCGCTGGGCCCCTGGGTCCCGGGTCTCGCCTACGGCTCGCCCGGGATGACGCAAGCAGCTGATTCGCAGCCACGCAGCTTTGCTGTGGATAAGTTTAAGCGTTGATCTTTAAACGAAAACACCGCGAAATCCCCAAATCGTCCACAGGTTATCCCCGGAGATTCGGCGCTCCACCCACATCAGGTCGAGTCGCGACGCTTGCTTCATAAAGGGTTCAGGGGGAAGGTCAAGGGGTCGAGAGGGACTGCGGCGCTGACGGACACGGAAACGGGTTCGGCGAAGCGGGCAAGAGGTTCTCGGAGGATGGGAAGCGGTGCAAGCCGGGACCTTCATCTCCGCGGGACACCGGTCGGCGACGGAAACCTGCGGGTAACCCCGCATTCGAAGTCGCAAACCGACCTTTGGGCACAGATCCCCCAACGGATCTGGATGAGAGGGCGACGCAGCGGGAAACCGCCGCGCCGCCCTCTTGCTATGGGCCTTACC
>JAYVDG010000168.1:0-2383 GCA_043749525.1 Phenylobacterium sp. | reverse complement strand
CCATGGCCCCCTCCATGCTGTGCCGGACGGTGGCCGAGACCGTCGCGCCGTCGGTGGAGAACATGGTCCGCGCGATGATCTCCAGGGTGAGCTGGGTCATGGCCTCGGCCACGTCGATCTCCGCGCCCTCCGGCTGCTGGTCCCAGCGCGACCGGAAGGCGAGCGCGCTGGCGGCCATGGCCGGCGCATAGGAGGCGACGCTGGGGGGCGAGAAGGAGGGCGCCATGGTGCGGCGGTGGGTGCGCCACAGCTCGCCGTCGGTGGAGAGCAGGCCGTCTCCGAACATGGCCGAGAAGTAGCGGCTCTCCCGCTCGGTCTTTGGATAGTTGGCCACCTTGTCCAGCAGCACCTGCTTCACCCCGGCGGGGTCGCTGACCACGTAGTAGCTGATCCCGGTGATCGTCGGGACCTTCAGCACCGGGACCTCGTAGGCCTGCGGGGGGATGTTGGGGAAGGGATGCTTGCGTCCGGCCTTCTCCATGCCGAACAGCGGCATGCGGGCGGGGGGCGGATCTGGCGCGGCCAGTTTCGGCGTCGGCTCGGCGAGACTCATTGCGCCCCCCAGGGTCATTTAACGTCGTTAAGCTGACTTTACGCCGTTAAATTGGATTTACAAGCCGGCGTCTATGACCGACCAACAGACCATGCCTCCGCCCGCCAAGCTCCGCCCGCAGCTCAGCCCCGACCTCGTGGTGGAGGCCGCCGCCAAGGTTCTTGAGAGAGATGGATTCGACGGCCTGACCATGCGGGCCGTGGCCGCCGAACTGAAGGTTCAGGCGCCCGCCCTCTACTGGCACTTCCCCAACAAGGACGCCCTTCAGGTGGCGCTCTACGACCACCTGATGGCCGACCTGGTCTTTGTGCTGGATGGCCGCGACTGGCGCGAGGACATTTCCCGGATGGCCCAGCAGCTGCGCCGCCACCTACTGAAGCGCCGCGACGTGGCCCGGCTGCTGCCGCACGGCTTCTTTGTCGGCCCCAACATCATGGCCCAGGCCGAGATGATCCTGGCCATCCTGATGCGGGCGGGGCTGGCCCCTAAGGATGCGGCCTACGCCATGAGCACGGGCTTCTCCTACGTTGTCACCTGGGTGATCGGCGAGGCCGACCTGATCGCGCGGCGCGCCACCGGCCACGACGGCAATGATGAGCTGGCCACGGCCATGATCGCCACCGGCGCCTATCCCAACTTCGCCAAGGTGCTGAGCGCCTTCGAGGTGGGCGGCGATGTCGACGGCCAGTTCGCCTTCGGCATGAACTGCCTGATCGCCGGCTTCGAGCAGCTGATCCCCAAACGCTGATTTCTGGCGCAGGCTGTTGCGCCGGGCGGGCCTGCTCCGCATAACTCGCAGCCAAGTTTTGATGGGAGTTAAGAACGGTGAGCGAGGGCGAAGTTTTCCCGGTTCCCGCGGCCTGGGCCAAGCGGGCCAAGATGAACGCGCAGACCTATGAGGCCGCGGTCGCTCAGATCGAGACCGACCCCGAGGCCTACTGGACGAAGGTCGGCAAGCGACTGGACTGGGTCACCCCCTTCACCCAGGTGAAAGACACCTCCTTCCACAAGGACGACTTCCACATCCGCTGGTACGCCGACGGGGTCTTGAACGTCTCGGTCAACTGCCTGGACCGCCACCTGGATAAGCGCGGCGACCAGATCGCCATCATCTGGGAGAGCGACGAGGGGACCCCCTGGGACAACCTCACCTACCGCCAGCTGCACGCCGAGACCTGCCGCATGGCCAATGTGCTGAAGGCGCGCGGGGTCCAGAAGGGCGACCGGGTCACCATCTACCTGCCGATGATCCCCCAGGCCGCCGTGGCCATGCTGGCCTGCGCCCGGATCGGCGCGGTCCACTCGGTGATCTTCGGCGGTTTCTCGCCGGACTCGATCGCCGGCCGCATCCAGGACTGCGACTCCAAAATCGTCATCACCGCCGATGAAGGCCTGCGGGGCGGCAAGACCGTGCCCCTGAAGCGCAATGTCGATGAGGCCCTGGAGCAATGCCCGGGGGTCACCGACGTGATCGTCGTGCGCCGCACCCGGGCCGACGTGCCGATGAAGGCCGGCCGCGACGCCTTCTATTCAGACCTCAAGCAAGGTGTGGATGATAATTGCGAGCCCGAGCCGATGAACGCGGAAGACCCGCTGTTCATCCTCTATACCTCCGGCTCGACGGGGAAGCCCAAGGGCGTGCTGCACACCACCGGCGGCTACCTGGTCTGGGCGGCCCACACCCACGAGCTGGTGTTCGACTACAAGCCTGGCGAAGTCTTCTGGTGCACAGCCGACGTCGGCTGGGTGACCGGCCACAGCTACGTGGTCTATGGACCCCTGGCCAATGCGGCCACTTCGGTGATGTTCGAGGGCGTGCCCAACTACCCC
>JAYVDG010000167.1:0-2386 GCA_043749525.1 Phenylobacterium sp. | reverse complement strand
AGGGCGGAGGCGGCGAGGAGCGCGCGTTTCAAAGTCGGGGCGGCTTTCTGAATCAGGACGAGGCTTTAGCTCATCCTGCGGCGCGCACGCCCCGGCGCAACCCCTCGTGGAGGATCAGCCGGCCTTGGCCGAGCTCAGATATGCGCCGTAGCCGAGCGCCTCGAGCGCCTTGCGCAGGCCGTCCTGGTCGAGCGACACCTTGGCGCTGTTGGCCGCTGAACCCTGGTCCTGCAGGCGATAGACGGTCCAGTCCGGCCCCTTGGGCGGGCAGGCGCCCGGCGACAACAACATGTGCTTCCAGCCCACCAGGGCCGGCTCGCGGCCCGGCGCGATATCGAAGTCACTGTCGTGGAAGGCGAGGTCCATGCCCGCCGCACGGGCCTCGGCCACGCGCCCGTTCAGCCAGACGTCGAAGGCGTCAAGAATATCCCGGGCCGAGAGCGCCCCGGAGTTGGCGATTTTGCTGACCTGGCTCAAGGGATTATCACCCACTTCTGTTCAGCCTCAGATTGCCGTCGCCGCGTAAATCCACAGCCAAGAATTGCGGTGAATAGGGGTTAAGCACATCGCTTGAGGGCGGAGCTCCGATGGGCCGAACTCCGTCGATGCAGACCACGCTGTCGTCCGCCCTCTACCGCGATCCCGCCGCCTTCGATCGCGAGCGCCAGGTCGTGTTCGCCGCCGCTTGGCAGTTCCTGGGGCACGAGAGCGAACTGCCCAAGGCGGGCGACTACCTGGCGGGCGACATCGCCGGTTGGCCGGTCGTGGCGGTGCGGGGCGAGGACGGGGCCGTGCGCGCCTTCCACAATGTCTGCCGCCACCGCGCCGGGCCGCTGGTGAGCGAAGGGCAGGGGGGCCTGCGGCAAGGAGCTGACCTGCCGCTACCACGGCTGGCGCTACGCCCTGGACGGCCGCCTGGGCAACGCCGTCGACTTCGGCGCGGTCGAGGGGTTCGACCCGGGCGACTGGGGCCTGCTGCCGGTGCGCATCGAGACCTGGCGCGGCTTCCTGTTCGTCAATGTCGACGGCAAGGCAGGTCTGCTGGCCGATCTCACCGGGCCCCTGGACCGGCTCTTCGATGAGCGCGGCATATCTCTCGGCGCCGCCACCCTGCGCCGCGGCCACGACCTGGCCTGCAACTGGAAGACCTATGTGGAGAACTACCTGGAGGGCTACCACATCCCCATCGTCCACCCGCAGCTCGCCTCCGAACTGGAGATGGACGACTACTGGGTGAAGATGGACGGCGCCGTGGCGGTCCACGAGGCGCCTACCAAGAACGGCGTCAACGACGGCCTCTGGGCCTGGCTGTGGCCCAACCTGGCCTTCAACGTCTACCGCTACGGCCTGATGGTGGAGCACATGCGGCCCATCGGCCACGACCGCACGCGGCTGGACTATCTGTACTTCTACGACCCGCAGACCGCCGACATGGACGTTGTGCTGGGCGCCTCCAACACCATCACCGCCGCGGACGTGGAGATCTGCGAGGCCGTGCAGAAGAACCTCAACGCCGGGGCCTATGAGGTCGGCGTGCTGTCGCCGCGCCACGAGGACGGGGTCGCCTGGTTCCAGACCCAACTCGCCAAGGCCCACGCGTGAGCGGCCTCCGGCGCCTCGGCCCCGTCGCCGCCATGGTGCTGGTGGCGGGCAACATGATCGGCTCGGGCATCTACATGCTGCCCGCCACGCTCGGGACCATCGGCAGCGTCAGCCTGATCGCGTGGGGCCTGGCGAGCCTGGGTGCCCTGCTGGTGGCCCTGGTGTTCTCGTTCCTCGCCCAGATCCGCCCCGAGGCCGACGGCGTGGTGGCCTACGCCGCTGAGGGCCTGCATCCGGCGGCCGGTCACGTCAGCTGGTTCGCCTACTGGCTCAACTGCTGGGTCGGCACCGAGGCCGTCGCCGTCGCCGCCACCGGGTACCTGGCCTATTTCTTCCCGGTCCTGAAGGCGCCCGGCGTCTCCACCTTCGCCACCCTGGGGATCATCTGGACCCTGACCCTGATCAACCTGATCGGGCCGCGCGTCATGGCCCGCTATGGCGCGGCCACCCTGATCTTGGGCCTGGCGCCCATCGCGCTGGCCACTATCGCCGGGGCGCTCGCCTTCAACCCCGAGATCTTCGCCGCCTCCTGGAACGTCAGCGGCAAGCCCGACAGCGTGGTGATCACCGCCTCCGTCGCCCCGATCTTCTGGGCTTTCCTCGGCCTGGAGAGCGCCGTGGTCGCCGCGGCGGTCATCGACAATCCCAAGAAGAACCTGCCCATCGCCACGGTCGGCGGCGTGCTGTTGGCTGCGGTGATCTACATGGCCGCGTCGGCCGCCATCATGGGCCTGGCCCCCGCCAGCGTCATGGCCGCCTCCACCGCCCCCTTCGCCGACGCGAT
>JAYVDG010000166.1:0-6746 GCA_043749525.1 Phenylobacterium sp. | reverse complement strand
TTCCGCAACGCTGCGGCCTTCGGCGTGGACGCCGTGCTTCTGGACACCGACTGCTGCGACCCGCTCTACCGCAAGGCCATCCGGGTTTCGGTGGGGGCCGTGCTGGTGACGCCCTTCGCGACGGCGCCGGGCGACCTGCTGGAGGTGCTGGCGGCGCAGGGGTTCGAGGCGGTGGCCCTGAGCCCCGGTGGGGCCACACGCCTTGTGGACCTCAAGCGGCCCTCAAAGACCGCGGTGCTGCTGGGGGCCGAGGGGCCGGGTCTTGCGGCCTCGGTATTGGCGCGGGCGACGACGGTGGCCATTCCCATGGCCACCGGCTTCGACTCCCTGAACGTCGCGACGACCGCGGGGATCGTCCTGCACCACCTGGCCTTCGCGGCCAGCAGGGTTTAGCGCGCCCGCTTGGGCGCGGGCTCTTCGGTCTCTTCGATCAGCGACCTTGTCAGGTTGAGGATGGCGGTGCGCAGCTGCGGTTGCTGCACGCTGGCGAAGGCCTCCAGGAGTTGGACGGCGCCCGGCACGGCCAGCTTCTCGAACAGGCTCTCGTCGCCGGTGGGGCGGTCGTTCTCGCCCACCAGTTCGCCGACCGTGGTTTCCAGCTTCTCGGCGATGCGCACCAGCATGGAGGCCGAGGTGCGGTTTGCGCCGCGCTCGTACTTCTGGACCTGCTGGAAACTCACACCGAGGTGGTCGGCCAGGTTCGACTGGGAGATGCCGAGCCATTTGCGGCGCACGCGGATGCGGTGGCCGACAGCGACGTCGATGGGGTCGGGCCCCGCGTCCTCAAGATTCTCGCTCACGGATGTGTCCTTCTGGCGCGCACGCTCCAGTACGCAGCATCTTTCTGCACGCGTAAAAGCCGTATCGCCACCAATTTGTCCGCACTAAGACATAGGGCCGCACCGTAGCGTTAATTATCGCGCCTCAGGGGTTTTTGAGCCCCATTGCGCGGCTCCAGCCCGTCATCACACACGAATTGTCCCCATTTTGGGTTTGCGAAGCACGAACGATCCATGACCCCAAAACAACCATAGATCGCAAATCAGGCGTCTGAGACGCGTCCGTCGAGGATGCTATGGATCTGATCGAGGACCGCGATGGCGACATCCTCCCCCTCGGACTCCGAGATCTCAGCAGCGCGTCGGACGATCACCGACAGGGTGGCCAAGTCCCGGGGACTGAGCAGGCTGGCCATTTCCAACAGTTCCGCGGTCTGGTCCTCCAGGTCCATGTCGGACGGGTGGCTCGCCGGCCCGACGGCCAGGAGGCTGTGCGGGATCTTCAAATCAGTCATGGCATGTTCGCCGCGGCGAACCGCGTGGCGTCCTCAAGGAAGAACTCCTGCAAGGTGGTCACCCGCGCGCGTGGAGCGAGGGCGGCCAGGGGCTTGAGCAGGATCTTGCGATTGGCGGGGTCGCCGCCCACGGCGTCGTCGATCACCTCGACGGCCAGGTCGCGGTCTGCGGCGCCGAAGGCGGTGGCCAGCACGGTGTCGGCCATGGAGAAGCCGATCAGCACCAGCGGACCGCCCAGGATCTGGGCCGTCTGGCTGAAGGTGCGATTGGTGAAGGCCGAGGGACCCTGGCGCACGAACACCGCCTCGCTGGGCAGGGGCTCCAGACCCGGGATCGGCAGGTCGGGCGGCATGGCGCCTGGCCGAGCGTGAACATGCAGCACCGGCCAGCGGCGGCGGCGCGCCTGGGCCAGGACCTCGCGGCAGACGGCCGCCGTGGCCGCCGCGCCCTCGGTGGACAGGCGGCCGCGCTGCAGGTCCAGACAGACCAGGGCCGAGGCGTTGGGGGCGTAGCCGCTCACCGCGACAGCCTTCCGGGATTGCTGGCGGTTCGCGCGGCGGACCTGTCCAGCACGCCGGGCTCGTTCCAGGCGCCCTCGGGCCGCAGCAGCTCGTAGGGATCGGAGTCGAGGGTCAGGGCGTCGTGCGGCGGCACGCCCTCCACACCATCTCCACATAGTCGTGGTCCGACACCACGAAGCCACCGCGCCGGGGGCGGACATAGGCGTTGAAGTACTGCTCCCAGAAGGGGATCAGCCGCACCTGGCCGTAGCCGAGGATCTTCCGGTAGTTCTTCTTCTCGGCCAGCTTCTTGGCGGCCAGGATCAACATCAGCGTGGCGCGGCCACGGCGGAACTCCTTGCGCACCGCCACCCGCTCCACCTTGGCGAAGTCGGCGAACCAACGGACGCGCAGGGTTCCGATGGGCTCCCCGTCGCGGCGCAGGATCAGGTGGGTGGCGCCGGCGAAGTCGTTGCCGTCGAACTCCTCGTCATAGGGGCAAGCCTGCTCGCCCATATAGACCAGGGTGCGGACTGCCATAGCCTGCATCAGCTCGGACAGGGTTCGGCAGACCACCACCTCAAGCCTGCCCTCGTCGACCTCGGCTGGGGCTCTCGCCTCCAGCGGCATGCGGATATTGGCGTTCATCAGGCGACCTTCCGTCGGATGGTCCATGGAGGGCAGACCACGAGGCAGCGGGGGCCGGTCACGGCCTGGGCACCCAGGCGGCCCAGCAGGGACCGCTCGCCGCCTGGCGTCGCGGCGCGGCCATACAGAGGGACCAGGTCGTAGATCTCGCGGTGGACCGCCAAGGCGGCCTTCATGACCATCGCGCGGCCCCGCCAGGTGACTCCCGCCATGCCCTAGCCATAGACGGCGATGACGCGGTCGCCTGGCCGCGCGGCCATCGCCAAGGGCGGCTCGATCCCGTCGAACATCCCGGCCGCCAGGGCCGGAGCGGCGGCTGGGGTGAGGGGGATGAAGCAGAGCACCCCGGCCAGCCCGCCGTCCTCGCCGCGATAGACAAAGGCCGATCCGCCGGTGCGGTTCTGGACCGCCCGCAGAGTCTCTACGGCGGCGACGGCCGGACCTAAGACGCGCGCCGCGATGTCGCGACCGACCGCGATCTCATCGGGCGTCGCCAACGTGAAACCCAGCCCCGCAAGGTGTTCGACGGCGTGTCGCGTGTCGTCGGCGGTTGCGGCCATCGTTGTCACCCGACTTGTGCGAAGTCCCCTTTTGGTAGAGCCTCAGTCCATCTGCGTGCAGCCGCCAAGTTCGTATGGGGGCGCCACGGTTCTGGTTGGGCGGGATGGATATTCACGACGGCGGGCGCGCCGACTGGGACGACATCAAGAACTTTGTGGCGGCGGCCCAGGCCGGCAGCTTCGGCGCGGCCGCGCGCCGGCTGCGCACCAGCCAGCCCACCATCACCCGCCGCATCGACGACCTGGCGACCCGGCTGGGGGTGCGGCTGTTTGATCGCGGCCTGCGCGGGGTCAGCCTGACACGGGCCGGCGAGCGGATCTATGACCGGGCGCTCTCCATGCAGCGGGCCTCTGTGGACATCGAGCGCCTGGCCCTGGAGGCCGACCGCCACGACACCGGCGAGGTGACCATCAGCGCGCCCGAGGGCATCGGCAGCTTCCTGGTGGGGGTGAAACTCGCGGAATTCATGAAGGAAAATCCGGGTATCCGCCTGGCCCTGGACTGCGGCTTCTATCCGGAGAACCCGGTGGACGCTCACATCGACCTGTCGATCCAGCTCACCCAGCCGGGCGACCAGCCAGATGTCGCGGCCATCCAGCTGGCGACCCTGCACTACGCGCTGTTCGCCTCGCAGGACTACATCGATACGTATGGGGCCCCACGCGCCTGGAGGCCGCGGTGGGCCACCGCTTCATCGCCCACTCCGCCCAGGTCAGCGAGAAGGGGCAGTGGCAAGCCAAGACCGGCGCCTTCATGGAGCTGACGGCACCGGCCCTGGTGGTGAATTCGTCGACCGCCATGTTGTTCGCCATCGAGCGCGGCGCGGGCATCGGAGCGATCCCGACCGCCATCCTGCGCACGACCTCCAACCTGGTGATGCTGGACATCCCCCCGCTGGCGACCGGCACCCTGTGGCTGTGCCATCATCGTGACGCCCTGAAGTCGCCCCGCGTGGCCCGGGTCGCCGAGTGGCTGTCATCCATCTTCGACGCCCGTGAGCGCCCCTGGTATCGCAAGGAATACATCCATCCCTCGGAGTTCGAGGGCTGGGCCTGGCCGGCCGCATCGGCGCGCGCTTAAGTCACCGAGTCGAAACGGGAATTGCAGGGCGGCGTGGGATTTTTGACGCGCTGTATAAAGCTGCTCTTAACCCCGTTCCCCTACCGTTTTTCCAAGAAGCGGCCAATAATTACGGGGACGGCGAATGTCAGCCATCAAGCCGCCGGGGTCCGGCGCGGAATCGGCGTCGAGACGTCCCTTCGAACTCGACCTCAGCCAGGAGGTCTGTGACCGCGCCACCCGCCTGGCCAAGACCCTGTTCGGCGCCGTCGTGGCGCAGGTGGTTCTGGTGAAGGATGGCCGCGCCTGGCGGAGCCGTGAGCCCGATCAGGACAATCCGGTCGCCGCCAGCGTGCAGACGGTCCTGGACAGCGGCGAACTGCTCTGGATCGAGGACGGCCGACACGACCCGCTCGTGTCAACAATGGCCAGTGTCGCCGGCCCGCCGTACCTCCGCTTCTACGCCGCCGCGCCCATCCGTATCGCCGACGGCTCCGTGCCCGGCGTGATCTGCGTCACCGGCCCTGAGGTTCGCGCCTATGACGCCAGCCTCGCCCATCGCCTGAGCGATCTGGCCGATTTCATCGCCGACGAGTGGGACCGCGCCCAGGCCACCAAGGCCCGCGAGCAGGGCCGCCGCGAACGGGCCGCGATCACCGCCGTCTTCGCCGCCGTGATCCAGGCCATGCCCGCCTCGCTGGTGATCACCGACCGCAGTCTGACCGTGCTGGGCTGCAGTCCCCGCTGGGCCGAGGAGGTGGGTCTTACAGTCCTCGAAGCCACCGGCCGCCCGATGATGGACCTGCGGCCCGCCGTGTTCGAGCGGTGGCGTGAGTTTTACAATCGCGTCCTGGCCGGTGAGACGATCACCGCCGAGCGGGTGCCCTATCGCGCCGACGACGGCACGGTCCGCTGGGTCACCGCCGAGATGGTCCCCTGGCGCGACGCGGAGGGCGAGGTGGGCGGTGTGATCGTCGCCAGCCACAACATCACCAGCATGGTCGAGGCCCTTGAGGCCACCGAACGCTCCGAGCAGCGCCTGACGCTGGCCATGGAGATCGCCGACATCCACGTCTACGAAATGGACTATGCGCGCCGCGAGCTGATCAAGGCCGGCGCCGAGGACACGTTTTTCACCGAACCCAAGACTTATGAAGAGCTCTTCCGCGATATCTACTCAACCATCGACCCGCGCGACCGGCCAGCCGTCGAGGCGGCGTGGCAGAAACACGTCGAGAATGGGACACCGTATCGTCCCGAATACCGGGTGCTCCGCGCCGACGCCCGGGAGGTTTGGACCACGGGCGCCTGCCTCCTGATCAACGACCGCGAGGGCCGTCCGGCGCGCCTGATCGGCGCTATGCAGAACATCACCGAACGCAAGGCCGCCGAGCGGGCCCTGCTGCAGGCCAAGGAAGACGCCGAGACCGCCAACCGGGCCAAGTCCACCTTCCTGGCCACCATGAGCCACGAGATCCGCACGCCGCTGAACGGGGTGCTGGGCATGGCCCAGGCCATGGCCGCCGACGAGCTGAACACGGTGCAGCGCGACCGCCTTGATGTGGTGCGTCAGTCTGGCGAAACCCTGCTGCACATCCTCAACGACGTCCTGGACCTCTCCAAGATCGAGGCCGGAAAACTTGAGCTGGAGGAGGCCGAGTTCGACATCAGCGACCTGGCCCGGGGCGCGCACGCGGCCTTCACCGCCATCGCCAACAAGAAGGGTCTGTCCTTCGATCTCGCCGTCGAGACCGAGGCGCGCGGCGTCTATGTGGGCGACTCCACCCGGGTGCGGCAGATCCTCTACAACCTGGTCTCCAACGCGCTGAAGTTCACCGAGCGCGGTGAGGTCCGGGTCTGTGTGGCGCGTACCGACGACGGCCTGCGCCTGAGCGTGGCCGACACCGGGATCGGCATTCCCCCCGACCGGCTGGCCAGCCTGTTCCAGAAATTCGAGCAGGCCGACGCCTCGACCACTCGGCGCTATGGCGGCACAGGACTGGGCTTGGCCATCTGCCGGGAGCTCGCCCAGCTGATGGGTGGCGCGATCCGGGCCGAGAGCGCGCCCGGCGAGGGGACCACCTTCACCGTCACCCTGCCGCTGACCAAGAGTGCGGCGCAGCATGTCCTCCCGGCGCCCGATCCCGGCGTGGTCGAGGCCATCGAGATGGAGGTCGGCGCCCTGCGGGTGCTGGCCGCCGAGGACAACACCGTCAACCAGCTGGTCCTCAAGACCCTGCTGCACCAGATCGGTGTGTATCCGGTGATCGTCGAGAACGGCAAGCAGGCCGTCGAAGCTTGGGCGCGGGAGGAGTGGGACGTCATCCTAATGGACGTCCAGATGCCCGAGATGGACGGCCCGACGGCGGCGGCGATCATCCGCACCCGCGAGGTCGCCGAGGGCCGGGCGCGCACCCCGATTATCGCGCTGACCGCCAACGCCATGGCCCACCAGGTGGCCGAATACGCCGAGGCCGGCATGGACGGCTTCGTGGCCAAGCCCATTGAGGTGAGCCGCCTGTTCGCAGCGCTGCAGGCGGTGCTGGCGAGTGAAGCGGAAGTCGAGGGCGGTGACGTGGTGGTCGCGGCCTAGCATTACAGTTGCAGTCGCGTCTGGATGTGGGTGCGTCGAGCGGCGGCTTGCTGGGCGCGTCGCCAGAGCGACGAGGCGATGACCTTGGCG
>JAYVDG010000165.1:0-2388 GCA_043749525.1 Phenylobacterium sp. | reverse complement strand
TGATGGTTTTGGCCTTGGCCGGGCTCTCGACGACGACGAGGTTCATGCGGTTTTAAGGGTGGTCCAAGGGCCGAAGCGCCCGAAATTCAAGGGCCCGGAAGGTGGGGTGTCCACCTAGGCCCTGTCAACGGGCCGATTTCACTTCAAGCTCGACAATGGGAAGTTGAATTACAACCATTGCACGCCTGACGCGTTAAAATAGGGTAATGTCCGTTTTCAGACACATGGAACAGTGGAACCCCAAGGGCTCGCCCCAGGTGACAGCGACCTTTATCGAAGAGGTCTTGAACCAGTTGGCGGAATTGGCCTCGACGCGGGGCTACAGCTCTCTGGCGACGACCCTGATGATGGCCTCTTTGGACGCCGCCCGCGCGGCTGCCGGACCGCCGGACAAGGAGCACTAGGCGCGCGACACCATGCCGCCGGGCAACAGTTCGGCGCGGCCCGCCAGCGCAAGTTCCATCAAGGCCGCCAGAACCTGGGGCAGGGTGCCCGCGCGGCGCGCACGATCTCATCGCGCGACACCGGGGTGGGGGAGAGCAGGTCGGCGATGGTCTCCCGCAGCTTTTCGGCGGCCGCCTCGGTCAGCTCGGCCGACACGGAATAGCGGTCCTGGTCCGGCTCCTGGAACCCGCCGAACCGCTCCAGCGCCCGCAGCACATCCTCCGCGCCCTCGCAGATCGCCGCCCCCTGGCGGATCAGGTCGTTGGTCCCCTTGGCGCGCGGATCCAGCGGCGAGCCCGGCACCGCCAGCACCTCGCGACCCTGTTCATTGGCCAGGCGGGCGGTGATCAGCGAGCCGGAGCGGATCTCGGCCTCCACCACCACGACGGCGCGCGAGAGCCCTGAGATGATGCGGTTGCGGCGGGGGAAGTCCTTGGCCTGGGCGGTCTGGCGCGGCCGGCTCTCGGAGACCACACAGCCGGCCTCGACGATGCGGGCGTGCAGGTCGCGATGCTCCGGCGGATAGATGTCCGCGATCCCGCCGCCCAGGACGGCGATGGCCCCGGTGGGCAGGCTACCCTCGTGCGCCGCGCCATCGACGCCGCGCGCCATGCCCGACGCAATGACCTGGCCGGCCTGCCCGAGCTCGCTGGCCAGGCCGCGCGCGAACCGCTGACCGGCGGCAGAGGCCACCCGCGCGCCGACGATGGCCACGATGGAGCGCTGCAGCAGGCTGGCGTCACCCCACACCCACAGCAGAGGCGGCGGCGGATCCAGCGCCGCAAGGGCCTGCGGGAACTCCGCCTCACAGGCGCAGAGCAACCGCGCGTCCAGGGCCGCGCCGTCAGCCAGTTCGGCCTCGATATCCTCGATGGAGGGCACACCCAGCGGCAACACCCGCCCGCCGCGCCGCGCGAGATCGGGGAGGGCGGCGAGCGCCAGGGACGCCTCGCCATAGCGGGTGATCAGCTGGTCGAAGGTGACCGGCCCCACGTTCTCGGTGCGCGCCAGCCGCAGCCAGTCGCGCCGCCCGGCCTCGGTCAGCGATCGACTCAAGCGGCGTCCTTCTTGCCGCCGCCGATGCGCGGCTCCTCGCCCTTCAGCAGGCGGCGGATGTTGTCGGCGTGCCGGAAGAACACCAGCACCGCCATGAACAGGGTCAGGTAGATGATCGGCAGACCCCGGTGGAAGACGAAGGCGAAGACCGGCGCCAGGGCCACGGCCGTCAGCCCCGCCAGGGACGAGATGCGGAACAGAAAGGCCACTGCGAGCCAGGTGGCGCCCGCGGCGATGCCCACCGGCCAGGCCGCCGCCAGCAGGGTGCCGAAGAAGGTGGCCACCCCCTTGCCGCCCTTGAACTTCAGCCACACGGGGAAAAGGTGGCCAAGGAAGGCCGCCGCCGCGGCCAGCGCGACCAGGACCGCCTGGGCTTCCTTGGGGCCGTCCTTCGTCGCCAGCCAGGCGATCAGCACCGCCACCGCGCCCTTGCCGCCGTCGCCGAGCAGGGTGATGGCCGCCAGGTCCTTGCGGCCGGTGCGCAGGACGTTGGTCGCCCCGATGCTGCCCGAGCCGATGCTGCGGACGTCGCCCGCGCCGCCGAGCCGGGTGGCGATGACGCCGAAGGGAATGGAGCCCAGCAGATAGCCCCCGACGACGGCGGCGGCGATCAGCACGGGACTGAGTGACTCGAACATGTGGTTTCCCCCTGTTGCGGCGAAACCTAACCGCCCGGAGCGCTCTCGTCATCCAGCAGCGCGCGGACGCTCGCGGCCAGCGCGGCGATGTCCACCGGCCCGGTGGTGTCGACTTCGATCACCCGGCCCAGGCCGACCGGGCCATCATACTCGGCCAGCAGGGTGGCGGGCAGGTCGCGCAAGGTGTGGATGGCGTGACGGTTTCCGATCACCGAGCGGGCGGAATAGCGCCGGCTCGCTTCTTCCGGCG
>JAYVDG010000164.1:0-6752 GCA_043749525.1 Phenylobacterium sp. | reverse complement strand
CGGCCAGCTTGCCGATCTCGGTGGGCATGGTGGCGGAGAAGAACAGGTTCTGCCGTTCCTTGGGCAGGTACTTCACGATCCGGCGGATGGGCAGGATGAAGCCCATGTCCAGCATCTGGTCGGCTTCATCGAGGACGAAGATCTCGACGCCGCCAAGCGTGATGGTCTTTTCGCCCAGGTGGTCGATAAGGCGGCCGGGGGTGGCCACCAGCACATCGACGCCGCCGGCCAGGGCGCGCATCTGGCCGCCGTATTTCACGCCGCCGAACACGACGGCGACGGAGACGCCCAGGTGCTTGCCATAGGTCTTGAAGCTCTCGCCGATCTGGGTGGCGAGTTCTCGGGTGGGGGAGAGGACCAGGACGCGGCAGCCGCGGCGCGGCGCGGGCTTACGGTCGGCGGCCAGGCGATGCAGGATCGGCAGGGCGAAGGCGGCGGTCTTGCCGGTGCCGGTCTGGGCGATTCCCAGCAGGTCCTTGCCGGTCATGACGCCGGGAATGGCCTGGGTCTGGATGGGGGTGGGGGTGACGTAGCCTTCGTCGGCCAGGGCCTTCAGCAGGGGTTGAGCGAGGCCGAAGTCGGTGAACTTGGTCAAAACGTGTGTATCTTTCACATATGCGCCGAATGCGGCCGCTCGCCGGGGGCGAGGGTCGCGAAGACGCGGGTCATTTGTGGAAAGCCCCCGCGTGGCGGGGCGATCTATGCGATCTCTTTCGGCGCTCGACAGGCTGGGACCTTCGTCGATCCCATCACGCGGCTGGAGCGCCATAGCGCCGCGAATTGCTGCAGCGCGGGGCTCATATGGGCTGCGAAGCCCCGGAAGTCAACCGAATACGGCCCAGCTCCTTCGCAGGTGCGGCGCCGTTAGATCCTCCCCCAGGCGCGAAGCGCCGATGTGGGGGAGGTGGCGCGGACCGCAGGTCCGTGCCGGAGGGGGATCGACGCAGTCGACCCTTGCCTCAGTCAAACAAGAGTCAAAGTCCCCCTCAGGCGCTTCGCGCCAGCTCCCCCAGTGGGGGAGCATCTTTCACCTCAGCTACGCGCCACCACGCCCGGATCGTCGCCCGCCGCATAGGGCCGCATCTCATAGGTCAACACGTGGACGCCGCCGCCGATCTTGTAGCGATCCAGCGTGTCGGGCCCACAGCTGGCCGTGCCCAGGCCGCGTTGGCGGATATCGAGGTTGACCCAGGTCTCGGCGCGCGGGGTCAGGTCTGTGGTGTGCTTGGCGGCGAACAGGTCGGCGGGCGTGAAGTGGCTGGCCGAGCCTTCGCAGGCGACGACGAACACCAGGCCCGCATCCGAGCCCTCCACCGCCAGCCAGCGCAGGTCGGTGCGGTTCCCGTACTCCTGGGGCAGGACATAGGGCACGTACTGGCCGCTCACCGTCGCCTCGAACCGCCCGATCCAGCCGGCGGCCTTGCGGTCGACATAGGTGTCGCCGGGGCCGCGTCCGAACCAGGCCATCTGCTCGAAGCCCTCGGGCAGGGCGAGCGTGATCCCCAGGCGCGGCAGGTCGGGCAGGGCGTCGGCGACCTCGAAGCGGTTGGTCACCCCGATCCGCCCATCGGGGGTGACCCTGTAGTCCTGCCGATGGGTGATCGCCTCGGCGAGGTGAGCGCTGGCCCAGGTCTGGTGAACGGTGACCACGACGCTGCCTGCCGCCTCGGCGACCTCGATCTTCACCGCGCCGGGAATCAGGGCGTCCAGCCCCGCCGCCAGCCACTTGCCCAGGGGCTTGGCGTCCTGGTCGGTCCAGCCCTTGATGCCGTCATTGTCGGTGGCCCCGCGCCAGACCTGCAGGCTGGGTCCTTCCAGCACCATCGGATGGTTGCGCCAGAGATAGCGGTCGAGGGTCCCCGAACTCTTTGAGAACACGACCTCGAACCCGTCGCCGCTCACCCGCACGGTCTCGTCGGTCTCCGCCAGCACCAGGGTCCCGGTCAGGCGTTCCGGCGGCGGGCTGGCCTTGACCGGCAAGCTGACCGGGAGTTGCGCCCAGGCCAGTTCGTGTCCGGCGTCCGCCCAGGCGGTGGCCTCGGCTAGGGCGAACCGCACCATGAGGAAGGCTTCCTGTCCGACCTCGATCTCCGGTTTGTTCAGGTCGAGCGCCACGCTCTCCATCGCCCCCGGTCCGGTCTGCAGACGCGGCAGCGCACCTTCCGCCGCCACTCGCCCATCGATCTCCAGCGCCCAGGCCCCGGTCAGGTCTTCAAGCGTCGTGAAGTCGCGCTTGTTGGTGACCGCCAGCCGCTCGCCGTCCCAGGCCACGCTCACCGGCTGGGCGAGGGTCTTGAACTCCCACAGCGCCGGGTGGGGGACGCGGTCGGCGCCGACGATGCCATCGCAGCAGAAGTTGAGGTCGTTGGGTGTGTCTCCGAAGTCGCCGCCATAGGCCATGAACGGCCGGCCGTCGGCGGTCACCTGGGCGATGCCGTGGTCGACCCACTCCCAGATGAAGCCGCCCTGCAAACCATGGTGGCTCTCGAAGGCGTCCCAGTAGTCCGACAGGCTGCCGTTGGAATTGCCCATGGCGTGGGAATATTCGCACAGGATCATCGGCCGCCGGTCGGCCGGATCGTCGGCCTTGGCCCAGGCAACGATGTTCTCGATGGGCGGATACATGGGACAGACGATGTCGCTGGCCATGGCGCCCGGCGCGCCGCCGGCCTTCAGTCCTCCCACCGCCGCGATGTGCTGCAGGGCCGCGGTCGGATCCCAGCCCCAGATCGCGCCCTCATAGTGCAGCGGCCGCGAGGGATCATACTGGCGGATCCAGCCGGCCATGGCGTCGTGGTTGGGGCCGTAGCCGCTCTCGTTGCCCAGGGACCAGAGGATGATGCTGGGATGGTTCTTGTCGCGCTCCACCATGCGCAAACCCCGTTCCAGGAACTGGCTGGCGTAGCGGGGATCGCGGCAGAGGCCGTGCAGGAAGTCGTGGCTCTCGATATCGGCCTCGTCCACCAGATAGAGGCCGTATTCGTCGCACAGCTCGTACCAAGCCGCGTGATTCGGATAGTGGCTGGTGCGTACCGCGTTGACGTTGAATTGCTTCATCAGCAGGACGTCGGCCAGCATGTCCTCGCGGGTGATGGCCTTGCCGCGGGTTGGATGGTGCTCGTGGCGGTTCATGCCGGCGATCAGCACGGGCCTGCCGTTGATCAGCAGCTCGCGGTCGCCCAGCTCCACGCGCCGGAAGCCGACGCGAATGCTGGTGGCTTCCACCGCCGGCCCGTCGCCGCGATGCAGGGTGACCGCCAGGGTGTAGAGGTTCGGCGTCTCTGACGACCATAGGCGCGGGGCCGGCACGGCGCTCTCCAGCGTCACCTGGCCCAAGGCCGGCCGGTAGGGACTGTGCCCCACGACGGCCGAATAGACCTTCTTGCGTAGGGGTTTTTCCAGCACCGCGATGTCGCCGTCATAGAGCTGGACCTCGACCTCCCAGCCGTTGTCCGGCTCGCCCGGGAAGCCCAGCTTCACGGTGACGCCCAGGGTCCCGGTGACGTAATCGTCCTCCAGCCCGGCGCGGGCGAAGACGTCGGCGATGTGGGTGGGGGTCGACGCGATCAGCTCGACGTCGCGGTGGATGCCGCCCATCCACCACTGGTCCTGGTCCTCGATATAGGAGGCGTCCGACCACTTCACGACAGCGCAGGCCAGCAGGTTCTCCCCGCCCGGCGTCACCAGGGCGGTGACGTCGAAGTCCTGCGGCAGACGGCTGTCCTTGCCCATGCCGACCGCCTGGCCGTTCACCCAGACATAGATCACGCTCTCGGCCGCCCCGATCCGCAGCACGATGCGCCGCCCGTCCCAGTCGGCGGGGACTTCGAACTTGGTGCGGTAGAGGCCCGTCGGGTTCTCGTCGGGCACATTGGGCGCGGCCAGGGCGAACGGCATCTGGACGTTGGTGTAGTGCGGCTTGTCGTGGCCGTGCATCGTCCAGTTGGACGGCACGGGCAGCAGGCCCCAGGCCGCATCGTCGAAGTCGCGCGCGGCGAAGTCGGCGGGGATCGCCTCGGGCCGCTCCACCAGCGTGAACGACCAGTCGCCGTTCAGCGAGCGGACGAACGGTGAGGGCCCCCGCGCCAAGGCGCTCCGCCCATCGCCATAGGGCGTGAAGCTGGCCCGCGCGGGCAGGCGGCCGACGGACACGGTCTCGGGATGCACCCAGGTCCGGGTGGTCCCTTGGAACAGCAGCTCTCTCATAGGTCGAGGCGATAGATCTTGGTGGCCGTGCCGGAATAGAGCGCGGTCTTCTCCGCCGCTGAGGCGCCCTTGGTGATCACCTTGAATGCGTTCCACAGCACGTCGTAGTCGCAGCTGCCGATGTCGACGGGGAAGTTGCTCTCGAACATGCCGCGCTCGGGCCCGAAGGCCTCGATGCAGGTTTCGATATAGGGCTTCCACTCCGCCGCCAGCGCCTCCGACGAGGTCGGCGGATCGGACATGAAGGAGTCGAAGCCCGGGAACACCATGGCCAGGCCGCCCAGCTTCACCGCCACATTGGGAAGTTCCGCCAGCTTCAGGATGTTCGCTTTCCAGATCGGGAACCGCTCCTCCCGTTTGCCGGCATAGCTGGCGATCCCCAGCGGCGTGCCGACGTGGTCGAGGACGATCTGGGTGTCGGGGAAGGCCTTGGCCAGGTCGATCAGGTCAGGGAGTTGCGGCTCCAGCATCCAGGCGTCGAAGGAGAGGCCCAGCGGCGCCAACTGGGCGAACCCCTCGCGGAATTTCGGCGACATGTAGAGGCCGCCCTCCTGCCGGGCCAGCGGGCCCAGGACGTCCTTGTCGGGGTCGGACGACGCGCTCTGGCGGATGCCGCGGAAGCGCCCGCCGCCGGCGGCGATGTGGGCCTCCAGCACCTCACGCACCTTAGCCCCGAGGTTGCAGTCGGCATGGCCGACGATGCCGGCGCAGGCCAGGACATCGCCATAGAGGCCGCTGGCCAACATGGCCGCCACGCCATTGACGAACTCGGTCTCGCCGACCGGTCGCATCGCCGGTGTGGCGCTGCGCCGGTACATGGAGCCGCACTCCATGTAGACGGTGGCGATCACGTTGTGGCCGCGCTTCATGTCCGCCAGCAGCTCGTCCAGCAGATAGCGCGGCACGCGGCGCGTCACGTGCTCGAACCCGTGCTTGGGCGGGGGCAGGGCGGCCATCAGGGCCGCGGGCCGGTCCCACAGGTGATGGTGCGGATCGACGATCGGCAGGTCGGGTTCGAGGATGGTCTCGCGGCTCACGAATGCAGCTCCTGCAGGATGGCGTCGGCCATCAGGGTCTGGGTCTTGGCCTGGCAGGCCGGCGCGGTTTCCGACAGGAGCTGCACCATGCCCACGAAGATCAGGTCGTTGGTGGGATCGACCCAGAACCAGGTCCCCGCCGCCCCGTCCCAGTGATAGGTCCCGAGGCCCGCGGGCACGCCGGCCTTCTCCGGATCGGTGAACACCACCCCGTTGTAGCCAAAGCCGAAGCCCGGGCGGATCTGCTGCAGGCCGATGCCGTAGCGCGCCTCCAGCATCTCGTCGGAGAGCTGGTTGGTCATCATCTGCTCCACGGCGGCCTGGCTCACGATCCGCTTGCCGCCGAACGTGCCGCCATTGGCCAGCATCTGGGCGAAGCGGGCATAGTCGCCGGCTGTTGACACCAGGCCGCCGCCGCCGGAAGCGAGGGCCGGCGGGGCGTCATAGTCGCGCAGCAGCGGGTTGCCCTCCAGGGCCACCAGGCCCCGGCTCTTGCTGGTGCGGTAGAGGATGGCGAGCCGCCCCTTCTTCTCCGGCGGGGTGTGGAAGGCGGTGTCCACCATGCCAAGCGGCCCGAAGATCTTTTCCTGCATGAAGGCCGGCAGGCTCTGGCCCGAGAGCTTCTCGATGATCGCCCCCTGGACATCCATGGCCAGGGAATAGACCCACTTGGTTCCGGGCTGGTAGGCCAGGGGCAGCTTGCCCAGCTTGGCGCCCATCTCCGCCAGGTCCGCCGAGCGCCAGACATCGGCGGCCTCGTACAGTTTCTCCAGCCCGCCCATCGGCTCGCGGCCATAGGTCAGGCCCGCCGTATGGGTCAGCAGGTGGCGCAGGGTCGGCGGGTTTTCGGCGGGGGTCAGGATCGGCTTGCCGTCCTCGCCCAGGCCGCCGAACACCTTGGCGCCCGCGAAGGCCGGCAGGTGTTTCTCTATCGGATCGTCCGGCGACCATAGACCCTGGTCGTGCAGGATCATCATGGCGACGGCGGTCACAGGCTTGGTCATGGAGAAGATGCGGAACATGGTGTCGGCGGCCATCGGCTCGCCCTTGGCGATGTCCTTTAGGCCGATCGTGCTGACGTGGGCGACGTGGCCGTGGCGGGCGGTCAAGGTGACGTAGCCAGCGGCCACCCCCTTATCCACCAGGCGCTGCAGCCAGGCGTCAATGGCCTCCAGGCCGGCGCTGGACAGGCCGGCCTGCGCCGGGGTCGTGGGGGTCAGGTCGCGGTTGGGCATCAGGCGGTCTCCTTGGCGGCCAGGACCGCGTCGCGGATCAAGGGCAGGCGGTCGTTGCCGAAGTACATGTCGGTGCGATGCACGAAGATGGTGGGCGAGCCGAAGCCGCCGCGAGACACCACTTCCTCAGTGTTGAACCGCAGCTGGTCCTTGACGGCCGGCTCGGCGATCCCGGCCAGGAAGGCGGCGGGATCAACGCCGACGCTCTGGCAGATCGGCGCCAGGACCTCGTCCTGCGAGATGTCGCGGTTGTCGCTCCAATAGGCCTTGAACA
>JAYVDG010000163.1:0-2391 GCA_043749525.1 Phenylobacterium sp. | reverse complement strand
GAGCGGCCGGAGAGCCTGGACCTTACGCGGGCGGAGAACCCGCACATCGCTTTCGGGACCGGGCCGCACGGGTGCCTGGGCCAGCACATCGCCCGCATTGAGATCGACGCCATGCTGAGCGAGGTGCTGACGCGGATGACGGGCTTCGAACTGGCAGCGCCGACGGAATGGCTGGCGTCGAATTTCATCTCGGGGCCGAAGTCGATGCCGCTGAGGTTCCGACCATGCTGAGTCCACGCCGCGCCACGTTGCTGGTGATCCTGCTCGCCGCCGCGACGTTCATGGCGTCGATGGGGGCGCAGGCCGGCCCCTATCGCGCGCCGCGCGCCGCCGACGGGCATGCGGACCTTGGCGGCATCTGGACGAGCACATCCCTGACCGAGCTGGAGCGGCCTTCGGCGCTCAAGACCCTGACGCTGCCGGACGACGAGGCGGGCGTCTACGAGGCCAAGCGCGCCAAGGCGTTCGCGAGCGTCGAGGACGGGGTCGGCGGGCGGCAGAGCGAGATCGGGTTCTGGCCGATCGTCGGCGCCCGGCTGGCCCGGATCGAGGGCAAGGCGCGCACTTCCTGGATCGTCGATCCGGCGGACGGACGGTTGCCCTACAATGACCGCGGGTTGGCCGCCATCCGGAGCATGCCCGGGGCGGTGGCGGACTCGGGCAATCCAGAGACCCGAAATCCCTCGGAGCGGTGCCTGCTCGCGGGCTTCGCCGCCTCGGGACCCCCAATGCTGAACGGCCCTTACGCCAGCTTCTATCAGGTCGTGCAGACCCGGGACGCCATAGCGATCCACATGGAGTCCGTCCACGACGTGCGCATCGTGCGGCTCAACACCCCCACGCACCTGCCGGCCCACGTGACGCCCTGGCTGGGCGATTCCATCGGCCGGTGGGAGGGTGAGACGCTGGTGGTCGAGACCACCAACTTCAATCGAGGCGACGCCTTCAAGATGCCGCTCGGAATCTACATCTCGCCGGCGGCCAGGGTGACCGAGCGGTTCACCCGCGTCTCGCCGACGCAACTGCGCTACGATTTTACGGTGGAGGATCCCGCGGCCTTTTCGAAGCCCTGGCGCGCCGAGATGGTGTTTGAGGCGACCAAGGGGCCGATCTACGAATACGCCTGCCACGAGGGCAACTACGGGCTCCCCGGTATCCTGGCGGGCGCGCGCCACGAAGAGGCCGAGGCCAAGGCCCAGGCCGAGACCAAGGGGGCCGCTACCAGGTGAGGTCGGCGATCAGGCCGGCGTAGACCTCGATCCCGTCCCAGAGGTTTCCGAGCCGCAGGTTCTCGTTCTGGGCGTGCTGGTTGTCGTCGTAGTTGGCGATGGAGACGCCGACCATCGGGGCCTTCAGCTGACCCACGATTTCCGCCATGCCCGAGCTCGCGCCCATGAACGGCAGCTTCAGAACCGGATAGCCCACGGTGCGCGAGATCGAGGCCTCGACGGCCTTGGCCGCGGGGCCGACCATGGGGGATTCCGTGGCGATGGACGAGCCCTCGTCCCAGTCGATCCGCACGATCTTCGGATGCGCCAGCCGGGTCGAAAGGTCCGGCGTATCACGGACGATGAACCATCCCTGCTTGACGAGCCAGGCTTCGGTCAGCGCGCGGACCTTGGCGGGAGTCTCGCCGGGCGCGAGGCGGAAGTCGAAGGAGGCGTTCCCTTCGGTGGGGATGGCGTTGGCGGCGTTGGGGCCGTCGTCGCCGGCGTGGATGGCGCGCACGTTCAGGGTGGCCGTCATGTAGCCGTCGGCCAGGCGCGGCGGGCCGATGTTGCGGCCAAGGCCCATGGCCTTTTTCAGGCCGGTTTCGACATCCGGCAGGGCGGCGAGCGCGGCGCGGTCGGCATTGGAGACCGGGGTCACCTCCTCATAGATGCCGGGGATGAGGATGCGGCCCTCGTCGTCGCGCAGGCTCATCACCAGGGAGGCGATCATGACCGTAGGGCTGGGCGCCCAGGAGCCGTAGTGGCCGTCGTGCAGGGGCTTCAGCGGGCCGTAGACGGTGGCCTTGAAGCCGGTGATGCCGCGATTGCCGAAGTTGATCTGTTGTTTTCCCGACTGATGCATGGGCCCGTCGCCCATGATCAGCAGGTCGCCGCGGACGGCCTCGAGGTTCTGGGCGACCAGGGCGGCGAAGTGGGGCGAACCCTGTTCCTCCTCGCCTTCATAGAGCAGCTTGATGTTGACCGTGGGCTTGATCCCGGCGGCCTTCAGCGCGTCGAAGGCGGAGATGAAGGCCTGGATCGAGCCCTTGTCGTCGCCGGCCGAGCGGGCGAACAGCCGCCAGTCGGGATCGAGCTTCGCGGCGGCCTTCCAGTCAACGGGCCTGGCCTCCGGAAGCGCGGTGCGCATGGAGGGCTGGAAGGGGGTGGAGATCCAGCCCTT
>JAYVDG010000162.1:0-2394 GCA_043749525.1 Phenylobacterium sp. | reverse complement strand
TCGCCCCACAGAGCCCAGGCCTGCGCATACTTCTTCTCGCCGATCAGGGCGTAGTAGGTCTGCACCACATTGGCCGCGCCCTGGGCGCTCTGCGGGGTGAAGGGCGCCTCGGAGATCGGGGTCTTGTCGTCGGGCAGGCCAGCGGGCGAGCCCGGGACCGGCGCCTCGACTGGCGCATTGGGGTCCTGGGCAGGAACCGGGGTCGGCGCGGGCGCCTCGGGCACCGTGGCCGGGAACTGGGCCGGCGGGGTGGCAGGACTCTGCTGGTCGCAGGCGGCGAGCGCCAGCGCGGCGGCGCCGGCGAGCAGAAGACGGGAAGCGGCCATGAGAATCCTTGTTCGTGGTCAGCAGCGTCAACGCATGAGCCGCCAAAGAGGTGCGTCACTTCGAGGCGTCTATCGCCGGACGGTCAAGGGCGGTGGCGCATCGCCGCCAACTGAGCCAATCTGACGCCAACGATAAAAAAGTCAGGGAGTGAGACCATGGTCGACGCCGTCGCCCCCGCCGCGATGCCGGTGGAAGCACGCCCCCCCTTCGACGCCCGATATCGCGCCTTCGCGCTGTCCATCCTGCTGGGCGCCTACATCCTGTCGTTCCTGGACCGGCAGGTGGTCTCGATCCTGGCCGAGCCGATCAAGCAGGACCTGGGCCTGGCCGACTGGCAGCTGGGCATGCTGACCGGCCTGGCCTTCGCGCTGTTCTATACGACGCTGGGTATCCCCATCGCCCGGCTGGCCGAGCGGTTCTCGCGGCCCTGGATCATCGCCGGGTCGATGGCCCTTTGGAGCCTGTTCACCGTGCTCAGCGGCCGGGCCCAGACCTTTCCGCAGATGCTGGTGGCGCGCATGGGGGTGGGCTTCGGCGAGGCCGGCTGCAACCCCTGCGCCCACTCGCTGATCGCCGACTATACGCCCAAGGAAAAGCGCGCCTCGGCGCTGGCCACCTATTCGCTGGGCATCCCCATTGGCACCCTACTCGGGCTGGTGATGGGCGGGCTGATCGCCGACGCCTATGGCTGGCGCGCGGCCTTCCTGGTGGCGGGCGCGCCAGGCCTGGTCCTCGCCCTGGTGGCCGGGGTCTTCCTGAAAGAGCCGCGCAAGCATATGGCCGCCATGGCCACGACCCAGGTCGAGGCCGCGCCGCCGCTCTCCGCCGCTCTCAAGGTCCTGGCCGGCAAGCCCACCTTCTGGCTGATGGCGGTGGCAGCGGGGATCATGGCCTTCGTGGGCTACGGCCAGGGCGCCTTCAACGCCGCCTTCTTCCTGCGCCTGCACGGCGACCAGCTGGCCGCGCTGGCCGCCCCCTTCGGCCTGAAGTCGGCCGGGTTCCTGGGCCTGGCGCTGGGTCTTATCGGCGGAGCCGCCGGCATCATCGGCACCCTGCTGGGGGGCTGGTTCGCCGACATCGCCGCCCGCAAGGACGTCCGCGGCTACGCGGTGGTGCCGGCCGCCGCCGCGATCCTGGCCCTGCCCTCCTACTACTTCATCTACACCGTGGCCGACCCGATGACGGCGCTGTGGCTCAACATCGTCCCCAGCGTCCTGGGTTCGCTCTGGTACGGCCCGGTCTTCGCCACCGCCCAGAGCGTGGTCCCGGCCCACACCCGGGCGACCGCGGCGGCCCTGCTGCTGCTGGTGCTGAACCTGATCGGCCTGGGCCTCGGTCCGCTGTTCGTCGGCGCGCTCAGCGACGGCCTGGCCAGTCTCGCGCACCTCGGCCCCTCCGAAGGCCTGCGCTGGGCCCTGGTCCTGACCTCGCTCTTCACTCTGCTCAGCGCCGCCATCTTCTGGATGGCCCGCAAGACCATGGTGCGCGACCTCGTGAGCTGAAGGCGCCACCACCTGAAATGGCCACACCCCGGCAAAGAATCGCTCGACGGTTGATCATCGCTTAAGCGTGACCGCCTAGGATCGCCGTCATGCCGATCTCGTACCTTTCGGCTGCGCAGATCTCCGCCCTCTCGGCGACGGTCCTGCAGTCGCTTTCGACCACGAAGACGCAGCAGCTCACCTCGACCCAGGTGGGCGCCCTCAGCGTGACCGGAATCGAGAGCCTGTCGGTGAGCCAGGTCGCCGCCCTGTCGACCACCCAGGTCAAGGGCCTGAAGGCGACCCAGATTTCGCATTTCTCCAGCGCCGTGGTGTTCGACACCGCTCAGCTGACGGCGCTCAACGCCTCCCAGGTGGGCGGCCTCAGCACCAGCCAGCTCGGCGCGCTGGACACCACCCGCATCGCCGCCCTGGCGGCGAGCCAGCTGGCCGGCCTGTCGGTCACCGGCCTTTCGAGCCTCAACGCCACCCAGATCACCGCGCTCTCGGCCACCCAGGTTAAGGGGCTGACCACCAGCCAGATCAAGGGCCTGACCACCGCCGATATCGACGAGTTCAACCTCAC
>JAYVDG010000161.1:0-2396 GCA_043749525.1 Phenylobacterium sp. | reverse complement strand
GGCCCGGGTCCACTTCATCATCGGCTTCACCCCGGGGGACCATCTCCACCCCGACCTGAAGGCGGTGGAGGCGCAGATCGCCAACGCCAGCCGCACCTGGGAGGATCGCTTCGACGCCGCCGTCCGCGCCAGCGGCCGGGCCACGGCCGAGGTCGCCGACCTGTTGACCCGCTATGCCGGGGCCTTCCCCGCAGGCTATCGCGACCGCTATGACGCCGCCGAGGCCCTGGCGGATCTCGCGGTGATCGACAGCCTGGAGCCCGAGGAACCCGTGCGGGTCCGCGCCTATCGCCGCGCCGGCGACGGCAAGACCCAGTTCCGCTTCAAGCTCTACAGGCCCGCGGCCCCCGCGCCGCTCGCCGATGTCCTGCCGATCCTGGAGAACATGGGCCTGAAGGCCATGGTGGAGACCGGCTTCCCTGTCACCCGCGCCGGGGCCGAGCCGATCTGGATCCACGATTTCGAACTGGACGACGCGCGCGGCGAACACCTGGTCTTCGCCGAGGTGAAGGCCGCCTTCGAATACGCCTTCGTCGCCATCTGGAGCGGCAAAACCGAGAACGACGGCTTCAACCGCCTGGTGCTGGAGCTGTCCATCACCTGGCGCGACGCCGCCCTGATCCGGGCGCTCGCCCGCCACCGCCAGCAGTCGGGCCTCGATCCCAGCCAGCGGGTGCAGGAAGAGGCGCTTTCGGCCCATCCCGGCGTCGCCCGCCTGATCCTCGATCTGTTCCGCACCAAGTTCCATCCTGCCATCAAGGCCAGCCTGGAGGCCCGCCAGACGCAGGCCGACGCGGTGATGGCCGAGATCGTCGAGGCCCTGCAACTGGTGGAAAGCCTGGACGACGACCGGGTGCTGCGCCGCCTGGCCCTGCTGGTGGGCGCCATCAAGCGCACCAACTACTACCAGCCCAACCCCGACGGCTCGTCCAAGCCCTATATCAGCTTCAAGGTGGCCTCCGGCGAACTGGCCGACCTGCCTCTGCCCAAGCCGTTCCGCGAGATCTTCGTCTGGGCGACCCATGTCGAGGGCGTCCACCTGCGCTTCGGTCCCGTGGCGCGCGGCGGCCTGCGCTGGAGCGACCGGCGCGACGACTTCCGCACCGAGGTCCTGGCCCTGGCCAAGGCGCAGAACACCAAGAACGCGGTCATTGTCCCGGTGGGCTCCAAAGGCGGCTTCTATCCCAAGCAATTGCCCAAGGGCGGCACGGCGGACGCCATCCGCACGGAAGGAATCCGGGCCTACACGACCTTCCTGCAGGGCCTGCTGGACATCACCGACAACCTGACCCCCGACGGCAAGGTCATCCATCCCGAGAACGTCGTGGTCCACGACGCGGACGACCCCTATCTCGTGGTCGCCGCCGACAAGGGCACCGCCACCTTCTCCGACATCGCCAACGGCATCGCCGAGTCCTACGGCTTCTGGCTGGGGGACGCCTTCGCCTCGGGCGGCTCGGCGGGCTACGACCACAAGGTCATGGGCATCACCGCCCGCGGCGCCTGGGAAGCGGTGAAGCGCCACTTCCGGGAGCTGGGCAAGGATATCCAGACCGAGCCCTTCACCGTCGTCGGCGTCGGCGACATGTCCGGCGACGTGTTTGGCAACGGCATACTGCTGTCGTCGGTGATCAAGCTGCAGGCGGCCTTCGACCACCGCCACATCTTCCTCGACCCCGACCCGGACGCCGCCAAGAGCTATGCCGAGCGGGCCCGGATGTTCGAGCTGCCGCGCTCATCCTGGGACGACTATGACCGCAAACTGATCTCCAAGGGCGGCGGGGTGTTCCCGCGGAACCTGAAGTCCATCCCGCTTTCCAAGGAGGTGCGGGCCATGCTGGAGATCACGGCGGAGACCGCGACCCCGGCCGAACTGCTCACCGCCATCCTCAAGGCGCCGGCCGAGCTGCTCTATCTCGGCGGCATCGGCACCTATGTGAAGGCCCGCGCCGAGGGCCACCTGGAGGTGGGCGACAAGACCAACGACGCCCTGCGGGTCAATGGGGCCGACCTGCGGGTCAAGGTGGTGGGCGAGGGCGCCAATCTCGGCCTCACCCAGGCCGGCCGGATCGAGTTCGCCCTGAAGGGCGGCAAGATCAACACCGACGCCATCGACAACTCCGCCGGGGTCGACTCATCCGACCACGAGGTCAATATCAAGATCGCCACCGGCATCCTGGAGCGGACCGGGGTGCTGACCCGGGTGAAGCGCGACAAGTTGCTGAAGTCGATGACCGGTGATGTGGCCGCCCACGTGCTGGCCCACAACTACGACCAGACCCTGGCGCTCTCGTTGTTGGACCTCGATTCAGCTGGGGAGCTGGAGCCCCACACCCGCTTCATGACCGGCCTGGAGGCCGCCGGCCGCCTTGACCGCGCCGTGGAAGGCCTGCCCG
>JAYVDG010000160.1:0-2397 GCA_043749525.1 Phenylobacterium sp. | reverse complement strand
GGCGCGGACCGCAGGTCCGTGCCGGAGGGGGATCGACGTAGTCGACACCTAGCTCAGCAAAACAAGAGTCAAAGTCCCCCTCAGTCGGCTTCGCCGCCAGCTCCCCCAGGGGGGGCGCATCTTCGCGCCTCACCCTGTAAGAACCCCCCAGACCCACGGCCTCGAGGATTCCATGAGCCGCCTCTGGAGCGACCTGACCCACACGCTCTCGCCCTATGTGCCGGGCGAGCAGCCGCGCATTCCGGGCCTGATCAAGCTCAACACCAATGAGAGCCCGCTCGGCCCGTCGCCCAAGGCCCTGGCCGCCATCGCCGCAGAGGCCACCGACGCCCTGCGCCTCTACCCCGACCCCGAGGCCACGGAACTCCGCAAAACCCTGGCCGCCTACCACGGCCTCGCCCCCGACCAGGTCTTCGTCGGCAACGGTTCCGACGAGGTCCTGGCCCACGCCTTCGCCGCCCTGCTGAAGCACGACGCGCCCCTGCTGTTCCCCGACATCACCTACAGCTTCTATCCGGTCTACTGCGGCCTCTACGGCATCGAGGCCCAGACCATCCCCCTGGACGACGCCTTCAACATTCGCGTCGCCGACTACCGCCGCAGGGTCGGCGCCATCATCCTGCCCAACCCCAGCGCGCCGACCGGCGTCGCCCTGCCGCTGGCCGACATCGAGACCCTGCTGACCGATCACCCCGACATCCCCGTGGTGATCGACGAGGCCTATGTGGACTTCGGCGCCGACACCGCCATTCCGCTGATCGCCGCCCACGACAACCTGCTGGTGGTCCGCACCTTCTCCAAGAGCCGGGCCCTGGCCGGCCTGCGCGTCGGCTATGCGCTCGGCCACCCCGACCTCATCGCGGCCCTGACCCGCGTGAAGGACAGCTTCAACTCCTACCCCCTCGGCCGCCCCGCCCAGGCCGGCGCCATCGCCTCGGTGCAGGACGAGGGGTATTTCCGCGACACCCTGGCCACCATCACCGCCACCCGAGCCCGCATGGTGGAAGGCCTCACCGTCCTCGGCTTCGAGACCCTCCCGTCCAGCGCCAACTTCGTGTTCACCCGGTACCCGAACCACAGCGGCGCAGCTCTGGCGGCGGCCCTACGCGAGCGCGCCATCCTGGTGCGGCGATGGGATGCGCCGAGGATCGGGGACTATCTGCGGATCACGGTGGGGACAGCGGCCCAGACGCACAGCCTGCTGACAGTCCTGTCCGAGATCATCCAGGGGTTGTGAGCCGATAAGAACCGCCCCATGCTCGCGCCAACTCGGGGGAGTGGGGCTCTTGAAGAAATACCTGCGGCCGCTCGTCGGCTTCGTTCTCGTCGCCGGCCTGTTCGCCTGGCTGAGCGCGCCGGAAGGCAAGAGCCTCAGCACGGTCGCAACCTTGGCCCTGATTGTCGGCTTCTCGCTGTTCGCCGCGCGGCCGAGCAGCCGTGCCTTCGCCAAGGCCCACCCCCGCGCGATGCGGGTCGCAGGCGTGGCCTTCATCCTGGCGATGTTCGCAGTGGTCGCCCTGCCCGTTTACTCGCCGGAGTTGGGCCTGAGCAGCGACCTCTCGGTCAACCTCGCCGTTGGCTGCATGGTGTGCGCCGCCTTCCTGTTCACCCTGCCCATCACCGCCGGGCGGATGGACGCGATCCAACGGGTCGCCGACCAGCGCAAGGCCACCGAGGCGTCGGTGCAAACGCCGAAAGCGAAGTTCTCAGGCCCGGAGGCCGTCCTTGGAGCGGTTCTGTTCCTGGCTGCCCATCCCTACACGCTCCTGCGAGTCGTCGGGTCGTGGGCGCTGCTGTTCTGGGCTGCCTTGCTGACAGCAAGTCTGGGGCTGGAGCGACTGAAGGCGGCGGGCCTCCTAAGCCCCGGCCTTGGCATCCTCCTGCTGTTTGTCGTCCTCGCGGTCGTCGCCCTGAGCCTTCCGCTGGCCGCCGTCGGTTGGGCGTGCTTCACAGCAACGGCGAAAATCCCGCCGATCGCCCGCCCCGGCGTGGTCTGGAGCTACGTTTGGCGGATGTGGTTGGTCTCATCGATCGGGGGAACGCTTCAGGAGATGCTGGCGCCCCAGGCCCAGCTGATCGCCACCAGCCTCGGCCACGGCGAGGCCGAGTTGGTTGGGCGGGTGATCATCGGCCTGAGCTACGTCCTGATCGCCCTCGGGCTGGCGAAGTTCGCCCTGGTGCTTCCCGCCATCGCGGTTGGAGACCGCACCGTGACCACCAGCCTGTACGGCGTCGCGGCGCAGCGGCTCGGCCGTAGTTACATCCTGGGGGTTCCCCTGATCCTCGCGCCCTTCGCCCTGGCGGGATGGGCCCTAGCATTACAGTTGGGCTGACGTTCGATGTCTGAATTGATGGGCGACCATGATTGGGAGGTCATGGGATGTCGGGTGCATCGAT
>JAYVDG010000159.1:0-6781 GCA_043749525.1 Phenylobacterium sp. | reverse complement strand
TTGATCAGCTGCCATTCGGTGTCGATGGGCCGGCGCTCCAGGGTCTCGGGTTCGTGCCGCTCGCCGGCCGGGGCGGCGCCGCGCACCACGGCGATATGGTCAGCCAGCGGATCGTCGAGCACGGCGAGGCCATTGCGGAACGCCACCCGCACCTTGCGCTCCGTCCCTGGCCAATGGGCTCCAACCTCCAGGTGGGCGAAGGGCAGGCGCCCAAGGGTCGCCACGATCCCCTCCGTCTCATCGCCTCGTAGCACCGCGCGGGCGGCGACGACCGGCGGCAATTCGCCGAGGATAGCCTGGATGATGGTGAGGTCGTGAACGGCCAGCTCCCAGACTGCGTCGGCCTTGGCCGCTGGCTTGCCCCATTGCAGACGGCGGGTGAACACCCCCTGGACGGGACCTAGTTCACCGTCTTGAGCCAGGGCGGCCAGGGCCTGGACGCCGCCGTGATAGGCCCATTTGTGCATGACGAAGAGCTGGCCGCCGAAGGTGTTGGCCAGGGTCCGTGCGCTGGCCGCATCTGTGGTCAGAGGTTTCTCGCAGAATATCGGCTTGCCGCGTGCGGCCAGGGCCGTGATCACCTCCGCGTGGGTCGGCCCTGGCGTGGCCACCACATAGCCGTCGAGGTCGTCATCGAGTTCAGCGAGATCGGCCACCAGCCTGCGTACGCCAGCGATAGTATAGGCGCTGCCTGGATCGGCGACGTCGACCTCGCAGCCCAGGGCCTTCAAGTCGCGTAGGATGTTGCGGCCCCAGTAGCCGCAGCCTACCAGCCCAACCCTCACTCTAGCGCGCCTGGTACTGGGCCAGCATGGCCTGGAAGCTGCCCGCCGCCGCGTCGCGCGGCGACAGAATCGGGTCCGTCGCCGCCAAGTCGATCCCGAACTCCGGATCGTCGCAGCGGCAGGCCAGGTCATCGGCGATGTCCCAGGGGTGGTCAGTCCGTAAACCAGGGTTCCCTCGGCGACGCAGTGGGAGGCGTGCGCCACGCCGGGCGGTATCAGGATTGAGGCATTCGGCAGTTCAAGGCTGACACTGAGGCCGTAGGTGGGGCTGCTGGGCCTGAGATCACGCAGGCCAAAGACGAATTGGCCGGACAGCACTGTCAGGAAGTCGCTGTGCGGAAGATGTAGGTGAACCCCACGCAATGAGTTGCTCAAGCAATGGGAGGCGTTCCACTGGACCAGAGAAATGTCCGGAAACCAGTCCTGCCGGTAGAGCTCGGCCAAGTCGCCGCGTGCGTCGCGGTGAAGCTCCAGCTCCCTGACAACGACACCCTCAGGCGCCCGAGATCGCTCGGGGCCCTGCGTCTCTAGGCCCTCCAAGTCATTCCGCATTGTTCCGTGATGCTTGGCGCCGCTACGTCCCCTTTCGTATCAACCTTCTCGCCTGATCCGCAATCCCCTGGCTGACAGGGGCCCTAGCGGTTAGGTTCCCGGCCCGTTGAGCCCGGAGAGCGTCCATGACCCCCATCCTGATCCTGGGCGCCGGCCGCATGGGCGGGGCGCTGATCCAGGGCTGGCGCAAGGCCGCGGCCTTCGCCCCCGCCGACCTGATCCTGCGCGATCCCCATCCCAGCGAGCTCGCCGCCGCCGTGGCCCGGGACGGCGCGCGTCTGAATCCCCCGGACGCCGACCTCGCGCAAGCCAGGACGGTGCTACTGTCGGTCAAGCCGCAGCTCTGGCGTGAGACCGGCGGCGAGATGGCCAGTCTGCTGCATCCCGAGGCCGTCATCGTCTCGGTGGCCGCGGGCGTCCCGTCCGCCGATATCGCCGCCGCCTTCGGCCGAAAGGTCGCCCGCGTCATGCCCACCACCGCCGTGGCCATCGGCCAGGGCACCACCAGCATCTACGCCGCCGACCCTGACGCCCGCGCGCGCGCCCACGCCCTGTTCGGCCCCGTCGGCACGGTGGTGGACCTGGAGGACGAAGAGCTGATGCACGCGGCCACCGCCGTCTCCGGCTCGGCGCCGGCTTATCTCTACGCCTTCATCGAGGCCCTGGAGGCCGGCGGCGCGGCGGCGGGCCTGCCGCTCGAGGCCGCCCAGCGCCTGGCGCGGTCCACCATCGCCGGGGCCGCGGCCCTGCTGGCGGAAAGCGGCGAGGAGCCGGCCGAACTGCGCCGCCAGGTCACCTCGCCCGGCGGCACCACCCAGGCGGCCCTTGAGGTGCTGATGGGGCAGGGCGGTCTCTCGCCCCTGCTGCATGACGCGGTGGCCGCCGCCGTCCGGCGGTCCAAGGAACTCGGCGCCTGAGCGATAACCCTGGCTCCAATCAGGGGAAGAATCAGCGCGTCCAGGTCTGAGCGTGGCAGATCGGGCCGATGCAGCCCTCGACCTTCAGGCTGCCGTTCGCATTGGCGCTGAGCTTCGAGCCGTAGGTCGTGCCGCTGCCGGGATCGTAGATCTTGCCGCCCGCCCACTTGCCGGGGCCGGCCGGCTTGAAGTCGCGGATCAGCTGTAGGCCCACGACGGGGCGCGTGCGCAGGGCGGCGTCAGGATTGTTGGTGTCCTTCTGCGGACCCCCGGCCTTGTCCTCGGAGTTCTTCATCCAGACGATGGTCCCGCAGGCCTTGGCCGCGTCGGCGGCGCAGGGGGCGATGCGGACCTTGGCGGACCCGTTCACGGTCATCCAGTCCCCCAGCACCGGATCGGCGGCCTGGGCGGCGGTAGCGGTCAGCAGCGCGATGGCGGCGGCGGGTGCGAGGTAGGCGAGCTTCATGTTGGTGTCCCCGTTTTCCTAAGCTCAACCATGATCGCCTGAACGATGGCTGAACAATGGAGCGCGATAGCCGAAAGTGGATGCCGGTTTCGGCGGCCATCGCGCGACCAAGCAAAAAACTGATCGCGACGCGATCAGGCTTAACCCGGCAATCTGACGGTGGCGCGAAGGCCGCCCATAGGCGAGCGGGACAGGGTCACGTCGCCACCATGGCCGCGGGCCACGTCGCGGGCGATGGCCAAGCCTAGGCCCACGCCCTTGTCGTTCTGGTTGCGGGAGTCGTCCAGGCGGCTGAAGGCCTTGAAGGCCTCCTCGTAGCGGTCCTCGGGGATGCCCGGCCCGTCGTCGTCCACCACGATCTCCACCCCGCCCGCGGCCCGCGCCGTGGCGATGACGACGATGCGCTCGCCATGGGCGGCGGCATTCATGATCAGGTTGGACAGGGCCCGCTTCAGCGAGTTGGGCCGCACGCTGGCCATCAAGTCCGGCTCGGCGGTGACGCTGACATGGGCGCCGGCCCGGACCGCGCCCTCGCTGACCTCCTCGATCAGGGTCTTCAACGGCACGATCTCGACGCCCTCGCCCCCCTCGCCCCGGGCGAAGGCCAGGTACTCGTCGATCATGTGCTCCATCTCGGAGAGGTCGCGCTTCATCTCGCCGGTGCGCTTGGTGGGCTCGGCCAGGGCAAGCTCCAGCTTCAGGCGGGTGAGCGGCGTGCGCAGATCGTGACTGACGCTGGCCAGCAGGGCGGTGCGCTGGTCCAGGTGGCGCTGGATGCGGGCCTTCATGGCCAGGAAGGCCTGGGCCGCCTGCCGCACCTCCCGCGCGCCGCTGGGCTTGAAGAACGGCACGTCCATGCCGCGCCCGAAGTCGTCGGCGGCCGAGGCCAGCCGCTCGATGGCGCGCACCTGGTTGCGGATGAACAGGATCGAGATGGCGGTCAGCAGCAGGGTCGCAACCGTCATCCACAGCACGAAGATGTGGCCCTGGGTGGCGATGGCGCGGTCGCGGGGCGCCAGCACCCGCATCACCCCCTGGGGCGTCTGCACGCGGATGTCGACATAGGCCGGATAGCGGGTGGTATCGAACCAGAAGGGCACGTCGATGTGGCCGGCCAGCGCCTTCTCCAGGGAGCGGTCCACCACGGCGAACAGCGCCGGACGGCGGCCCACCGGCAGGGTGCGGCCAGTCTGGAAGGCGAGCGACAGGCTCATCGACCGCTCGGCGCGGTCGGCGATGCGGGCGAAGCTCTCGGGGGTCGGGTCGTCCTGATAGCTCTCCACGGCCCAGGCCACATCGCCGGCCAGGCCCTCCGACAGCCGGCTGGTCACCGCCTGCCAGTGGGCGTCGAAGAACACCCAGGTCACCGCCACCTGCATCACCGCCACCGGCAGGATGATGATCAGCAGCGAACGGCCGAACAGGGTGGTGGGCAGGCTGCGCTTGATCAGCCTCTGGAACCGGGCGGGCGAGAGGCGCAGGCGCATCAGTCGGGCGCCAGCAGATAGCCCACGCCGCGCACGGTCTGCAGGTAGCGCGGGGTCTTGGGATCGGTCTCGATCTTGCGGCGAAGGCGGGTGACCTGCACGTCGACGGCGCGGCCGGACGGATCGACCGTCTCGCGGGCCAGCTCCATACGGTCCACGGGTTCATGAGGACTGCGGGCCAGACGCTTCAGCAGGGCGACCTCCGCCTCGGTCAGGCGAACGGGCACGCCCTCGCTGGTCAGCTCGCCGCGCTCCAGGTCGAAGCTGCAGCGGCCCAGCGAGATCGGGCCGTTGGCGGTCGAGCTCGACCGCCCCTGTGAGCGGCGCAGGATCGCCTCGATCCGCAGCAGCAGCTCCTCGGGCTCGAAGGGCTTGTTCAGATAGTCGTCGGCGCCGAGCTTCAGGCCCTCGATCCGGTCCTCCGGCAGGCCGCGCGCGGTCAGCATCAGCACCGGGGTGCGCCCGGCCAGGCCCTTGCGCTCCCGCAGCCACTTGGTCAGCGAGAAGCCGTCCTCGCCCGGCATCATCACGTCAAACACCGCCAGGTCGAAGTCGAGGGTCTCCATCAGCTTGCGGGCCGGGGCGCCGCCGGGCGCGGTGGTCACCCGGAAGCCGGCGCGGGCCAGGTATTCCTTCAGCAGCTCGCGGATGCGATCGTCGTCGTCCACCACCAGCAGGTGGCGCTCTCCGGTCTCGCTCATCGCCCAGCTCCCGTCTTGGTTCGTCCGCCCGCCAGCGCGGCCAGGATACGTCGGGCGCCGCCCACCCCGTCCAGTCCGCCCGTGCGGTAGGCCCGGGCCAGCTGGCCGCGCAGCCGCTCGGAGATCCGCGCCTCGAAGGCCGCGCCCGCCTCGGTGAGGGTCGCCGCGCGCCGCCGTCCGTCCAGGTCGCCCTGCGCCTTCTCCGCCAGACCCTGGCCCTCCAGGTCGCTGATCACCCGGCTGGCGGCCTGTTTCGACAGGCTGGTGATATGGGCCAGCTCCTGCACCCCCAGGCCAGGCCGCAGCTTCATCAGGAAGGCCGCGCGCCAGTGAGAGCGCCCCAGGTTCAGGCCCTCGGCCTCCAGCCCGGCGTCGACGCCCGCCCAGATGGCGGCCTCGGCCAGCATCATCAGCTCAAGGCCGGCGTCCAGTTCCTCGTCGCGCAGGACCAGTCTCGGATCGGCCACGGCGCTCATCGGAAACCCCCAATTTGTTTGACGTCACGGGCGCGGGGGGCTGTAAGGAGGCGTTCCCTGCAGGAGGTCCCATGTCTCTCGTTCCCTTCGATGACCGCGACGGATGGATCTGGCTCGACGGCCAGTTCGTGGCCTGGCGCGAGGCGAAGGTGCACGTGCTGACCCATGGCCTCCATTACGCCTCGTCGGTGTTCGAAGGCGAGCGGATGTACGGCGGGGAGATCTACAAGCTGACCGAGCATACCCAGCGTCTGTTCAATTCGGCGGAAATTCTCGACTTCGAGATCCCGTTCACGGTGGCTGAGATCGACCAGGCCTGCAAGGACACCTGCGCCAAGAACGGCCTGACCGACGCCTACATCCGCCCCATTGCCTGGCGTGGGTCGGAGATGATCGGGGTCTCGGCCCAACAGACCAAGATCCACGTCGCCATCGCCGTCTGGGACTGGCCGAGCTACTTCAAGCCGGAAGAGCGCGCCAAGGGCATCCGCATGTGCTGGGCCAAGTACAAGCGCCCGTCGCCGGACTCCGAGCCGGTCCACGCCAAGGCCAGCGGCCTCTACATGATCTGCACCATCTCCAAGCACGCCGCGGAGAAGGCCGGCTACACCGACGCCATGATGCTCGACTACCGCGGCTATATCGCCGAGAGCACCGGCTCCAATGTCTTCTTCGTCAAGGACGGGGCGCTGCATACGCCGACCCCCGACTGCTTCCTGAACGGCATCACCCGCCAGTCGGTGATCGCTCTGGCCAAGTCCAAGGGCGTGGAGATCGTCGAACGGCATATCAAGCCGGAAGAGCTCTCCACCTTCACTGAATGCTTCGTGGTCGGCACGGCGGCCGAGGTCACCCCGGTGGCCGAGATCGGCGAGTACACCTTCACGCCCGGCAAACTCTCGCTGGAGCTGATGGACGACTATTCCAAGCTGGTACGGCGGGAACTGGTGCCGGCGTAGAAACCCCGCTCATCCCGGCGACCGCGAAGCGGCGGCGCGAAGCCGTCAAGGCCGGGACCCGGGTCGTGTGTCACGACCTGAGCCGTGTGTCCGGAATTCAGTGGATGTATCTAGGCCCCGGCCTTCGCCGGGGTGAGCGGTTTGGGCTTGGCCCTAGGCCAGCACCTTGGCCTCAAGCTCCGCCAGCCGGCGCCGGGTGACCGCGAGGTCCTCGCCGTAGGCCACGGGGTCTGCCGAGGCCAGGGCCCCGCTGATGTCCAGGCTCTCCTTGTAGAGATCCAGCGCCCGCATCCGGTGGCCGCGGTCCTCGCGGGCGTCGGCCAGGCGTTCCAGGGCCAGCGACAGGGCGCGCTTCCCGGCAAGGTCGGCCGGCTTGCCCTGGGCGAAGACGCGGCGCAGGGCCAGCGCCTCCTCATAGGCGTCCACGGCGGTGTCCAG
>JAYVDG010000158.1:0-2401 GCA_043749525.1 Phenylobacterium sp. | reverse complement strand
AGGGGGAGCCTCAACCCGAAGTCGTCGGTGAAGGCCGTTTCGGGGATGCGCTCAGGGGTTCCGGCGCGGACGCAGAGGCTGACGCGGGCCCAGGCCAGGGCCGGAGCGGACAGCACGTCGATCCCCCGGACCTCGATCCGGCCGGCCGTGGTCTCCGGCGCGCGGCCATAGAGGCGGCCGCCGCTGGTCCAGAGCTCAACCCGGTCGTCGGCCACCAGGGCTAGACCAAAGTCCAGGCAGCGCAGGGCCAGGTCGCTCTTGCCGGCGCCGGAGGGGCCTTGGATCAGCGCCCCGCGCCAGCCACCATCGATAAAGGCCGCGATCAATCCGGCGTGATGGATCACCGCCGCGCCTCGGGCAGGACCACGGTGAAGCGGGCGCCTTGGACCACGCAATCGGTGCCGGTGCGGTTCTCCGCCTGGATGGTCCCGCCCTGGGCGGCGACGATCTGACGGGCGATGGACAGGCCCAGGCCCGAATTGCCGCCGAAGGCCGCGCCCTTGGGTCGCGAGGTGTAGAACCGCTCGAACACGGTCTCCAGGTTGTCGGGCGGGATGCCGGGACCGTCGTCCTCGACGGCGATGGTGGCCTCGCCCTTGCCGCGTTCCAGGCTCACCCGCACTTGGCCGCCCGGCGGGCTGAAGGACCGCGCATTGTCCACCAGGTTGCGGAACACCTGGCCCAGCGGGCCCTCGCGCCCCGAAACCATGATCGGCTCCAGCGCGTCGGGGGCGGCATAGGCCACGGTGGGGTCTCCGGGCTTTACGGTATCCTGATAGAGCTGCACCACCTCGCCAATCAGGTGGCCCAGGTCGAAGGCCTTGGGGTCCTCCCGCGACAGCTCGGCGTCCAGCCGCGAGGCGTTCGAAATGTCGGTGACCAGCCGGTCCAGGCGGGTGACGTCCTGCTGCAGGATGTTCATCAGCCGCGCCTGGGCCACGGGATCCTTCACCAACTCCAGGGTCTCCACCGCTGAGCGCAGGGAGGTCAGCGGGTTCTTGATTTCGTGGGCCACGTCGGCGGCGAAACGCTCGATGGCGTCCATCCGCTCGGACAGCACATGGGTCATGTCCTGCAGGGAGCGGGTCAGGTCCCCCAGCTCGTCGTCGCGCTTGGCGATGTCGGGCAAGGAGATGGAGCGCGCCCGGCTCAGCCGCACCCGGTCGGCGGCCCGCGCCAGCCGGCGCACCGGCTGGGCGATCAGGTTATTGAGCAGCAGGGACGAGGCCAGCGTCACCCCGATGGCGATGAGGATGAAGGGGATCAGGGCCATGCGCTCGCGGGCGATGATCTCGTCCACGTCGCTGGCTTCCAGGGTCAGGACCCCCAGCACCGCCTGGACGTGTTGGATGGGAATGGAGACCGAGACCACCCGCTCGCCGTCGTCGCCCGCCCGCATCCCCGACCAGTGCTTGCCGTCCAGGGCATGGGCCACCTCGATCGCCAGCGCCTTCTGGACACCGGACTGCGGGGCCGGCGGCTTACGGGGCGGGTTGAGCTGCAGGGAGAAGCCGGGGGCGTCGTCGCGGGCGCGGGCCGGCGGCAGCACCTTCCACTCCACCCGGTCGGCCACCCAGTAGCTGTCGGCGATCAGCCGGCCCTTTGAGTCAAACAACCGCGCCCGCTGGGTGCGGGGGTTGGAGAGCAGCTGCAGGATCTGGCTGGCATAGGCGCCGTCCATGGCCGGCAGGGGCTCGCCCACCGTGGCCGCCTGGTCGATGATGGTGGCCATCAGCTCGCCCTGGGTGGTCAGGCTGTCGATGCGGGCGTTCACCAGCCCGCGCCGCAGCTCGTTTAGCACCAGGGCCCCGGCGATCAGGATCGTCAGGCCCAGCAGATTGAGCACGATGATGAGCCGCCCCAAGCGCGAGCCTGGCAGCCAGCTGAACCATGAGGACAGCCGTCCCGGGTCAGGTCTCGCGGTATCGGTATCCGACGCCATAAAGGGTCTCGATGCCGTCGAACTCAGGATCGACCTCGCGGAACTTCTTCCGCATCCGCTTGATGTGGCTGTCGATGGTCCGGTCATCGACATAGACCTGATCGTCGTAGGCGGCGTCCATCAGGTTGTCGCGGCTCTTCACGAAGCCGGGGCGCTGGGCGAGCGACTGCAGCAGCAGGAACTCGGTCACCGTCAGCTTCACCGGCTTGCCTTCCCACAGGCAGTCGTGGCGGGCGGGGTCGAGGGTCAGCTTGCCGCGCTTCAGCGCGCGCGCGCTGGCGTCGCCGGGGACGGCCAGGGCCTCCTCGGCGTCGGCTCCGGCCCGGCGCAGCACCGCCTTCACCCGCTCGATCAGCAGGCGCTGGCTGAAGGGCTTGTGCATGTAGTCGTCGGCGCCGAGGTTGAAGCCGAGGATCTCGTCGATCTCCTCGTCCTTGGACGTCAGGATGATCACCGGCA
>JAYVDG010000157.1:0-6792 GCA_043749525.1 Phenylobacterium sp. | reverse complement strand
CAGGCGCTGGCCGCCTGCGAGCTGGTCTTTGGCCTCGGCCCCGCCGGCACCGGCAAGACCTTCCTGGCCGTGGCCCATGGCGCCGGCATGCTGCTGCGTGGCGAGGTGGAGCGCCTGATCGTCAGCCGCCCGGCGGTGGAGGCGGGTGAACGCCTCGGCTTCCTGCCCGGCGATCTGTCGGAAAAGGTCGACCCCTATATGGCCCCGGTCTGGGAGGCGCTCACCGACATCCTGGGCGCCGACCAGTTCAAGCGCCGGCGCGAGAAGGGCGAGATCGAGGTGGCGCCCATCGCCTTCCTGCGCGGCCGCACGCTTAGCCACGCCTTCGTCATCGTCGATGAGGCCCAGAACACCACCCGCCTGCAGATGAAGATGGTCCTGACCCGTATCGGCGAAGGCTCGCGCATGGCGGTGACTGGTGACCCCAGCCAGATCGACCTGGTGAATTCGTCGGACTCAGGGCTCGCCCACGCGGTGGGTCTGCTGGAGGGCGTCAAGGGCGTCGGGGTGAACCGCTTCACGGCCGACGACGTGGTCCGTCACCCGATGGTGGAGCGGATCGTGCGGGCCTATGACGCCGACGCCGCCAAGCGCGGACGCTCCATTTGATCGACGTCGAGATCGAGGACGAGGCCTGGGCGCGGGACCTTCCCGAGGCCCAAGCCCTGGTCGTGGCCGCCGCGCAAGCCGCGCTGGCCGCCGCCCAGCGCGAGGGCGCGGTGGTGGTGCTGCTGACCGACGACGCCGGGGTCCAGGACCTGAACAACCGCTTCCGGGGCAAGGACACGGCGACCAACGTGCTGTCCTTCCCCGCCCCGCCGAACCCTGAGGATCATCTGGGCGATGTGGCCTTGGCCCACGGGGTCTGCGTGCGCGAGGCCGCCGAGCAGGGCAAAAGCCTCGCCCACCATCTGCAACACCTTGTGGCGCACGGGGTGCTGCATCTTGTAGGGTACGACCACGAAACCGACGACGAGGCCGAGGACATGGAAGGTCTGGAGCGCGTGGTCATGGCCGGTCTGGGGGCGCCTGATCCCTACGGCGCCGAACAGGGAGACGATGGCTAGTTCCGAAGACCCGCCCGCAGTCGCGCGCAAGAGCCGCGGCATACGGGCCTTCCTGAGACGGCTACGCGGCACGGGCGGCTTGGAGCCGCCGCCGACCCCGGTGGACATCGTGGGCGACCGGATGGTCGACCAGGCCCAGGCCTTCCAGACCCTGAGGGTCGAGGACGTCATGACCCCCCGCGCCGACATCGTCGCCGTGGAGCTCACCACCCCCTTCGCCGGCGTCATCGAGCGTTTCGTCGAGGCCGAGCACAGCCGCATGCCGATCTATCGCGAGACCCTCGACGATCCGGTCGGCGTGGTCCACGTGAAGGACGTCTTCAAGCTGCTGGCCAGCCCCAAGACCAAGGGTGGCAAGCCGCCGGCGGCGGAAGACGCCATCCTGCAGAAGGTGCGCCGCGACGCCCTCTATGTCCCGGCCTCCATGCGCGCCGCCGACCTGCTGCTGCGCATGCAGACCAGCCGCATCCACATGGCCCTGGTGATCGACGAGTTCGGCGGCACCGACGGCCTGGTCACCCTGGAAGACCTGGTGGAGGCCGTCGTCGGCGAGATCGATGACGAGCACGACGACGCCCAGACGGCCGGCGTGGTCGCCCGCCCAGGCGGGGTGTTCGAGGTCGACGCCCGGGCGCCGCTGGAGGAGCTGGAGGCCGCGGTGGGCGCCGAACTGGCGCCGCCCGACCTTGAGGAAGAGATCGACACCGTGGCCGGCCTGGTCACGGCGCTCGCCGGCCGGGTGCCGCAGCGCGGCGAGGTGATCAGCCATCCGGGCGGCTTTGAGTTCCAGGTCACCGACGCCGATCCGCGCCGGGTGAAGCGGGTGCGGGTGCGCAAGCTGCCCGAGCCGGACATCATCATTTGAGCCTGCCGCTGACGGCAGCCTGGCGGGCGCGCATCCTGGCGGTGCTGGCCGGACTCGGCGCGGGCCTGGCCCATCCACCCTTTGGCTTGATCATCGGGATCGCGGCCTATGGCCTGCTGATGTGGCTCGCCGAAACCGAGGGGCCGCGCCCCCTGCGTTCGGCCTTCTTCAGGGGCTGGCTGGCCGGCGTCGGATATTTCGCGGTCGGCACCCACTGGATCACCGAGCCCTTCCTGGTGGACGCCGCCAACCAGGGCTGGATGGCGCCCTTCGCCCTGATCGCCATGTCCGGCGGCCTGGCCCTCTTCTGGGGTCTGGCGGCCCTGATCTACCGCGCCGCCGGGATCAAGGGGCCGTGGCGGGTGCTGGTGTTCGCCGGCGCCCTGGCGCTCTGCGAGTGGCTTCGCGGCCACGTGCTGACGGGCTTCCCCTGGGACCTGCCCGGCGAGACCTGGCGGGCGGGGTCTGCCCCCTCCCAGGCCGCCTCGGTGGTGGGGACCTATGGCCTGTCCTGGATCACCGTCGCGCTGGGCGCCGCCGTGGCCCTGCTGTGGGAGGCCGGAAGGACCCGGATCGTCGGGGCTGTGGCCATGGTCGCCACGCTGGCGGCGCTCTATGGCTTCGGCGCCCTGCGGCTGTCGGATCGCTTGGCCGTCAGGACCGACGCGCCCCTGGTGCGGATCGTCCAGGGCAATATCGACCAAAAGGAAAAGTGGCGGCCGGAGAACCTGGACATGGTGTTCTCCACCTATGTCCGGCTGAGCACGCAAGGCTCCAAGGCCCGCCCCGACATCATCGTCTGGCCCGAGGGCGCCCTGCCCGCCGTGATCGATGATCTGCTTGCCCCCGGCAGCCCCTATGCGGCGCGCCTCACCGACGCCCTTGCGCCCGGCCAGACCCTGATGATGGGCGCCAATCGGGTGGAGCTGACGCCCATGGGCGGGGTCTCCTACTTCAACAGCTTGGTGGTGCTGCGCCGCGAGGCGCCGGGCCTGCGGGTGACCGGCCACTACGACAAGCACCGACTGGTGCCGTTCGGCGAGTTCCTGCCCCTGGGAAACCTGGCGGGAAAGCTCGCCATCCGCAGCCTGGTGCACATGCCCGAGGACTTCACCGCCGGTCCGCCGCCCCGGCCGATCCACCCGGACGGCGTACCCGCCGTCCAGCCGCTGATCTGTTACGAGGCCCTGTTCCCGGGCTTTGCGTCGGACGCCGCTCGGCGCGGCGGCGGTCGGGCCGAGTGGCTGCTGAACGTGTCCAACGACTCGTGGTTCGGGGCCACCAGCGGACCCTGGCAGCACCTGAATATCGCCGCCTATCGCGCCATCGAAGAGGGCCTGCCGATCGCGCGCGCCACTCCCACTGGGGTGTCGACAATGATCGACGCCTATGGGCGCCCCATTTTGGGCGCCCGCCTAACCCTTGGCGAAGAAGGAAATATCGACGTTCGGCTACCTCCGGCGCTCGCCCGTACGGTGTATTCGCGTTTCGGCGACGGGGGATTCGCCATCATGTTGCTCTTATCCGCGTCCATCGCGGTGGCGGGACGTATCCGGCGAGCACGTTGAGTTGACGCAGGCGTCATCATTTTTGACGACGGCGATCGACCTCGTCTATTGGGAAGCACATGGCTAAGGAATTCGACGTCGACCGATCCCCCAATCCGGTCGATCTTCACGTGGGACTGCGTATCCGGCTCCGGCGCAAGGAGCTGGGAGTCAGCCAGGAAAAGCTGGCGGATTCGATCGGCCTGACATTTCAGCAGGTCCAGAAATATGAGCGCGCCGCCAATCGGGTGAGCGCCTCGAAGCTGTGGGACATGGCGCGCGCGCTTCAGACCTCCATCTCCTATTTCTTCGACGGCCTGCCGGACGCGGAATTGAATGCGCCGGCCTCCAGCGATGGTCCGTCGCCGGCCCACGCTTTCCTGATGACGCCCGAAGGCATGGAGCTGGCCGCGGTGTTCCCGAAGGTGCGCCGCGCCCGCGTGCGACGCCGTATCCTCGACCTGGTCCGCGCCATGGTCGACGAGGACGACGGCGAACCCGAACCGGCCGCGCCCCGCGAGCCCGCGCAAGCCGCCTGACCATGGCCGCGCGGATCGCCGTCCTGCTGGATGAGAACACCAGCAGCGGCGCGACCCGCTACGAAGCCCACAAGGGCTACTTCCGGGGCCTGCGCGATGCGGGGGCCGCGCCCTTTGGCCTGCCCTATTTCGCCGAGATGGTCCCGGGCGTCGTCGCCGACTTCGACGGCCTGCTCAGCGTTGGCGGCCGCTTCGCCTATCCGGCGGCCTGGTACCGGGATGGCGAGGCCTCCTTCGCCCCGGAGTCACCCCGGCTGGCGGTGGAGCAGGCCCTGATGTCGGGCTTCCTGGCGGCGGGCAAGCCGGTGCTGGGGATCTGCGCCGGCATGCAGATGCTGGCCTGCCTGCACGGATCGCGGCTCACCGCCGACGTCAAGACGTTGGGGCAGGTGCTGGACCACGACAACCGCGACGCCCCGCACGATATCGCCATTGAACCGGGCTCGCGGCTGGCCGGCCTGATCGAGGCGCCGACCCTGTCGGTGAACAGCTTCCACCGCGAGGCCATCGCCGAACTCGGGCCCCGTGTGCGGGCCACCGCCCATGCGCCGGACGGGGTGATCGAGGCCGTGGAACTGGAGGGGCCGGGCTTCGCCCTGGGCATCCAATGGCATCAGGAGTTGTTCGCTGGGACGAACCATCCCGGCAACGCGATCTTCGCGGGTTTCGTCGCGGCGTGTGGGACTTAGCGGACCTTCAGGGCCAGGATCACCAGCAGGGCCGAGAGCCCGAGGTGCACCAGCATGAACCGCACCAGCACCTGGGTGTTGGACCAGTCCAGCTCCTTGCGGCAGTGGTCGTGCAGGGGAAAACGGATCCTGGCCAGGATCTTCAGGCCGAAGAACCGCAGCAGAGCCACCTTCACCAGGCCGGTCGCGCCATTCATCAGGATCACCGAGCCCACCAGCAGCAGGAAAAGCGGGTTGTTGGTGGCCACCACCAGCATGCCGATCAGCAGGCCCAGCGGTCGGGATCCGGCATCTCCCATCAGCACCAGGCTGGGGGCGGCGTTGTACCAGAGGTAGCCCGCCACGCAGCCCACCATCAGGAAGGCCATGATCGCCCAGCTCCCGCCCTCCCGGCTGACCGGGATGTTGAGGTGGCCGGCCACCACCTCGTTGCCGATCACGGCGTAGAGCAGGCCGCCCAGCAGCAGGATGGCGGTCCCCGTCAGGCTGCCCGACACCCCGTCCACGCCGTCGGAGCAGTTGGTGGCGTTGATGGACAGCCAGATGATGCCGGTGGCGAGCGAGATGGACAGCTAGGGCCCGAGGGTGATCACGCCCTTCCAGACCGGCAGCCAGATGGTGGTGGGCGTAAAGCCGCAGATCACCATGGCCGCGCCGAGCGCGATGGCTAGGTCCATGACCGCCAGCTGGTATTCCGAGAACCCGCCGCGGCGGTCGTCGAAATAGCCCACCAGCATGGCCGCCAGCATCAGCGGCAGGGTCAGCAGGCAGCGCGCGCCGAAGGGCACGAAGATCAGGCAGGCGACGGCGAAGATGCTGACGAAGATCAGGCCCGCGCTGACCGGCTTGCCGACGCTCAGCTCGGCGTTGACCGCGAAGGCGCGGCCCCGGTCGGTGGGCAGGCGCGACCAAGGGCGGGGCAGGGCCAGCCAGGTGGCGAGCGCGCTGGTCGCGAAACCGATCGCCGCCAGGAAGAAGAAGGAATCGAACAGGCGCAGCGGTCCCCAGGCCTGTCCCAGGGTCGAGTGAATCCAGCTCAGCATGCGGGGTCGAGGTCCGAGGTGAAGGAGGCGACCTCCATCTAGCGTGCGCCGAATCCCCCCGACAAAGGGGAATCCGTCGGTTTGCCCGAGATTCACCTGCCAGGAAGGCTCTTAGGGTTAAACCGTCGCGCGTCGCGAGGCGCCGCTTGCGGGACATAAAGATTTCTTTATAGGATTTCCGCGACGTTCCAGATTGCCGCCCCTGCCGGTGGCGATCGCGCATTTCCCGGAGCCTTCACTTGAGCCGTTCCTCCTACATCTTCACCTCGGAAAGCGTTTCCGAAGGCCATCCGGACAAGGTCGCCGACCGCATCTCCGACACTGTGGTCGATGCCTTCCTGGCCGCGGAGCCCGAGGCCCGCGTCGCCTGCGAGACGATGGTGACCACCAACCGCATCATCCTGGCCGGTGAAGTCCGCGCCGGTAAGCCGGGCGCCTCCAAGGCCGAGAACAAGCAGATGACCAAGGATATCCTTGGCACGCTGGAGCCCTTAGTCCGCGCCGCGGTCAAGGATATCGGCTACGAACAGAAGGGCTTCCACTGGGCCAAGGCGAAGTTCGCCAACCACCTGCACGCCCAGTCGGCCGACATCGCCCAGGGCGTCGACTCGTCCAACAAGAAGGACGAAGGCGCCGGCGACCAGGGCATCATGTTCGGCTACGCCTGCGACGAGACGCCGGAACTGATGCCGGCCACCTTGCAGTACTCGCACAACATCCTGAGCAAGCTGGCCCAGGTCCGCCACTCGGGCGAGGCCAAGGGCCTGGAGCCCGACGCCAAGAGCCAGGTGACCCTGCTGTATCAGGACGGCCGCCCGGTCGAGGTGATGCAGATCGTGGTCTCTACGCAGCACGCCAAGAAGATCGGCGACAACGCCGCCTCGTCCAAGCGCATCCTCGAGCTGATCAAGCCCTATGTGCTGGGCGTCTTCCCCGACGGTCTGGTGACCAAGAAGACCAAGTGGCACGTCAACCCGACCGGCAAGTTCCTGATCGGCGGACCGGACGGCGACGCGGGCCTCACCGGCCGCAAGATCATCGT
>JAYVDG010000156.1:0-2405 GCA_043749525.1 Phenylobacterium sp. | reverse complement strand
TGATCTCCGCCCCGTCGAGGGGATTGAAGGCCACGCCCGCCGGACCCCAGAAGCGGGACGTTTCCGGGTTCAGATGGGCGTCGGCCACCTGCGTCGCGATACCGGCGTCGATCATGTGACGGCTCCCGGCCGCGATGACGCCGCCGAGCGTGGCGACGCAAAGTTGGCGCTCTCCAACATGGTCGTAGCCCACGAACAGCTTGAGGTCGTCAGACCACATCAGCCGGATCATCTCGGCGGCCAGGGCGGCCGCGCGCCGGTCGAAGGTCTCGGCGCGGCGCGGCGCCCCCGCCCGCCGCCAGGCGTCGGCCACGGCCTCCAGGGCCATCAGATGCCAGCCGCAGAAGATGGGGTCGGCGACAACGAAGGCGTGGTGGCCGGCAAGGGCCTGGCCGAGGTCGTATCCGATGGCGTCCAGGGCGACGCTAAGCGCTCGGTGATGGGTCAGCAGGGCTCGCCGCGAGCTGGTGTCCACCAGGGCGTCGAACAGCGGTGACACGTCGGCCCCCGACTCAAGGGGATGCAGAATGACGGGCGCGCCGCCTGGGGTGAGGGTCCGGTGAGCGTCGGTTGCTGTCAGATGATCGCTGGCCAGCTGCAGCAAGGTCTCGTCGGCGTCCAGGGTGGGATCGAAGATCCGCGCCGCCGCATAGGCCGCCACGGGCGGGTCGATCAGCCAGCTGCGTCCGTCGGGGCGGTAGATGGGGCCCAGCCATTCGGTCACTAGCTTTGTACGGGCTTCGGCGCCGGGCAGGGGCCGCTCGTGGGCCAGCAAACCACCATCGGTGAGATTGGCACCGTAGAGGGTCAGCAACTCCTCGATCGCCTGGGCCCGATCGACGTGGCGAAGCGCCAAGGCGTGGTAACCGCTGTCCCAGGCGAAGGCGCAGCTGTACTCAAGGCCCGCCGGAACGTGGATGGCGCCGCCGAACACCTCGATCCGGTGTAGGGCGAACATCGCTTGGCAGGCCCGGCTGATGGGGTCTGTCATCGCCATGCCGGCTAGCTCGCGCCCGCTTGGGGGGCGGGCGTGCGCGGATATAGCAGCGCAAGCGTGGTCAGCGCCGTCAGCGACAGGGCAAGGGCCGCGCCGGGAATCGCCGGCACCCCGTAGGTCGCCAGCGCCGCGCCGCCCACCGTGGAGCCCAGGGCCTGGCCGACGGAGATCACCGAGCCGTTGAGGGCCAGGGCCACGGGGGCGCCGCCGGTGGCCTGGATCAGGCTCGACTGGATCACCGGGGTGATCGAGAACAGGGCCGTGGCGGCCAGGAAGATGCCGAGCGCCACCAGGGCCGCGCTGGGCCAGCCCGCGGGCAGCAGATGGTGGGTGGCGGCGAAGTGCACGCTCATGGCCGTCGCCTGGATGATGAAGCCCTGCAGTATCCAGGACCGGCCCGCATTGCGGTTGGCGGCCCGCGCGCCGAGCCAAAGGCCGGCGATGGAACCGACTCCGATCATCGCCTGGAAGGCCCCGACCCCCGCGCCCGTCACGCCCGCGCCCACCCGCACGATGGGGGCGATGTAGAGGTTCAGGGTCATGTTGGCGGCGAAGGTCAGGAAGGTGGTCAGGTAGAAGGGCCAAATGGTGGGCAGCAGGCTTTTGACCGTGTCGCCACCGCCCTCGCGCTTCGGCGGGGCGGGAATCTTGGGCAGGAAGAACAGCACCGCCACCAGAGCGACGGCGGAGATGCCCGCAGCGAACAGGAAGGTGGCGCGCCAGTCGAACACCGAGCCGATGATGCTGCCTAGCGGGATGCCCACCACGAAGGCGAGCGTCATGCCGCCTGACACCATGGCCAGGGCCGAACCCCGGCGCTCGGGGGGAGCCAGGGAGGCGGCAGCCACGCTGGCGGCCGGTCCCGACATGGCCCCGGCCAGCCCGGCGAAGGCGCGAAGGACCATCAGGCTGCTGAAGTTGGGGGTGAACGCGCAGGCGACGTGCAGGGCCGCGCCCAGGGTCAGGGCGGCCACCACCATGATCTTGCGGTCGACCCGCCCGAACAGCCAGGCCGCCACCGGACCCAGGGCCGCCGAGGTCAGGACGAACACCGTCTGCAACTGGCCGGCTACCGCGGTGGTGACGCCGAGATCGGCGGCCAGGCTCTCCAGCAGGCCGGCGAAGATGAAAGCCCCCGACCCGAAGGCGAAGGTCACCAGGGTCAGGACATAGATACGCGGGTTCATGACCCGAGCTTAGCCGCCACCGTACCGACCGCCAGACAATTTGGCGGCCGGGACTATTTTCAACCCTAGGCCGCGAGTTGCGCCAGTGAGCTGCGCATCTTCATCCGCAGGACGTCGATGGGGGCCAGGCCCTTGTCGGTCTTGAAGTGCCAGTAGGTCCAGCCGTTGCAGGCCGGCGCCGACTGGATCATGGCGCCCACCTTGTGGATGGAGCCCGCCAT
>JAYVDG010000155.1:0-2406 GCA_043749525.1 Phenylobacterium sp. | reverse complement strand
CGATCGCCCCGCTGCTGGGCATCGACTTCTACGCCGACACCAAGGAATGGAGCCAGGACCTGCGGGTCTCGACCAATTTCGAAGGGCCGTTCAATCTTATCGCGGGCGTCTATTTCGGCCATGACGAGGTGGCCATCCGCACCGACTGGAACTTCTTCGCCGGCGCCATCATCCGCAACCAGCGCTACGACCAGGAGCGCGACTCCTACGCCATCTATGCCGACGGCACCTATGACGTCACCGCCGCCGACCAGCTCTATGCCGGCATCCGCTGGACGCACGACAAGGGGGCGATCTCCAACTTCCAGGTCACCGGGGCCGGCGCGCCGCCGATCACGCCTCAGCCGACAAAGAGCTATGACGACTCGGCGCCAACTGGCCGCATCGGCCTGCGGCACAAGTTCTCCGACGACATCATGGCCTACGTCCAGTACGCCCGCGGCTACCGCAGCAGCGCGATCAACGGCTCGGCCCTGTTCAATCCCGCCGACATCAACGTCGCCGATCCAGAGACCCTGAACTCCTACGAGGTGGGGCTGAAGACCCAGCTGTTCGACCGCCGTCTGACCCTGAACTCCTCGGCCTTCTACTACGACTATAAGAACCAGCAGTTCATCAACACCGTCAGCATCGGCCAATCCAATGTGGTCAACGCCGGCGCCGCCAAGCTCTATGGTCTCGAGGTCGAGGCGGTGGCCCAGGTCACCCCGGAACTCACCCTGCGCGCCGGCGGCAGTCTGCTGCACACCGAGTACACCAAGCTGGTCCTCAACGAGATCATTGGAGGCGTGCTGACCCCGGTGGATCTAAAGGGCAAGGAACTGATCGAGGCGCCCCACCAGTCGCTGAACGTCGCGGCCGACTACGTCCTGCCGGTGGGCGATGAGGGACAGCTGAGCTTCCACGTTGACGCCAACTATGTCGGCTCCCAGTACTACACCCCGCAGAACCGCCCACTCTCGCGGCTGCCGTCCTATTGGGAAAGCAACGCGCGGCTCGGCTATGGCCGCGGGAACTGGGAAGTCGCCGCCTGGGTCAAGAACCTGGGGGACAACGACACCCCGGGCGGGCTGGTCGGGCCTGACACCACCACCTTCCAGCAGATCTTCCTCGCGCCGACCTATCCGCGTCGTTACGGCGTGGAATTGAACTACCGGTTCTAGGGGAGCAGGGGCCGGTGCGCGCGTCCTCCCGCGCTGCGCCGGCCCGGTTGCGCCCAGCCGACATCCCACTCACTATTGCGGTTCACACGACAGCCCACGAGTTCTTCAGACCCCATGGCAGGCGCCGTCGCCGACAGGCATAAGGCCATACTTGAGATCGCCCGCCAGACGGGCAAGGTGACGGTCGACTTCCTGGCGGAGCGGCTCGACGTCACACCTCAGACCATCCGCAAGGACCTCAACGACCTGTCGGCCGACAGCCTGCTGGCCAGGGTCCATGGTGGCGCGGTCATCACCTCGGGCATCGACAACCTGGCCTATGAGGCCCGGCGGGTCCTGGCGAGAGCCGAGAAACAGGCGATCGGCGAGGTGGTGGCGGGGCTGATCCCCGACAAGGCGTCGATCTTCATCAACATCGGCACCACCACCGAGGAGGTGGCGCGCGCGCTGGCCACCCGCCGCAAGCTGCTAGTGATCACCAACAATCTCAACGTCGTCGACCTGCTGTATCGGAACCCCGACATCGAGGTGATCGTGGTGGGCGGCCGGGTGCGTCAGGTGGACCGCGCCTCGGTCGGCGCCTTCGCCGTGGAGTTCATCAAGAGCTTCAAGGTCGACTTCGCCATCATCGGAGCCTCAGCCATCGACGAGGACGGGACGCTGCTGGATTTCGACATGAACGAAGTCCAGGTCTCGCAGGCGATCATCCACAACGCGCGGCAGGTGATCCTGGCCGCCGACAGCTCCAAGCTCGGCCGCCCGGCGCCGGTGCGGATCGGCCATATCAGCGAGGTCGACGTCTTCGCGACCGACCACATGAGTAGCCCGGCGCTGGCGGCCGTCTGCGAAGCCCATGGCGTCCGCATCGTCGAGGCGGCCGCGACGACGTGATCCCGGGTCGGGGAAACCGGGCCTAGGCCGCCACCACCGGCGGCAGGCGGTAGCCGCCCTCCAGCAGCTCCGTCTTCGGCAGGTAGGCCCGCATGAAGAGGGCGAAGGGACCGGCGGGGGCCGGCAGCCAGTTGGCGGCGCGCTCAACCCCGGGATCGGCATGGCCGATCCAGATGTCCAGGGAGCCGTCCTCGCCGGTGACCAGGCCCTCGGTGCGGTCGCCGATGGCGTAGCGGTTCAGGGGATTGTCGGTGAAGAAGAACTGCCCGTCCGGCGTCGCCTCATAGAGGCTGAGCGACCAGAAGGAGTTGACCGGCAGCAGGCCGCCCGCCGGGAAGTGCAGGCGCCAGGC
>JAYVDG010000154.1:0-2408 GCA_043749525.1 Phenylobacterium sp. | reverse complement strand
TGGTCCACGTCCCACGAACGAAAGGCCTTGCTCATCCCCAGAGTGAATCAAGCTTCGCTCCAGTCGTCCAGACGATTACTCGGACAGGCTCCTAGGCGACCTTGGGCTCCGGCTCAGGGACTTCGATCTGGTTTTCCCACTTGGCGACCACGGCGGCGGCGACGGAGTTGCCCACCACGTTGGTGGCCGAGCGGCCCATGTCCAGCAGGTGGTCGACGGCCAGGATCAGGATCAGCCCGGCCTCCGGCAGCTTGAAGTAGGAGAGGGTGGCGGCGATCACCACGAGGGAGGCGCGGGGCACCCCGGCCATGCCCTTGGAGGTCACCATCAGCAGGGCCAGCATGGTGATCTGCTGCACCAGACTCAGATGCACGCCATAGGCCTGGGCGATGAACAGGGTGGCGAAGGTGCAGTACATCATCGACCCGTCGAGATTGAACGAGTAGCCGAGCGGCAGGACGAAGCTGGCCACCTTGCGCGACACGCCCCACTTCTGGAGTTCCTCCAGGGTGCGCGGGTAGGCGGCCTCCGAGGAGGCGGTGGAGAAGGCCAGCAGGGCCGGCTGGCGGATCGCGGCCACAAGCTTCAGGCCGCGCGCGCCCACGATCAGGATCAGCACCCCGATCAGCAGCCCCCAGAGGATCCCCAGCGAGGCGTAGAAGCCCAGCACGAACTTGGCGTAGGTGGCCAGGATATCCAGGCCCTGCACCGCGATGGTGGCGGCGAGCGCCGCGAAGATGGCGAGCGGCGCGGTCTTCATGACGTAGCCGGTGACCTTCAGCATGATGGCGGCGATCTGCTCCACCAGGGCCAGGACTGCCGGGGCACGGTCGTCGATGGAGGCCACCGCGGTGCCCACGAAGACCGAGAAGATCACGATCTGCAGGATCTCGTTGTTGGCCATGGCCTCGACGATCGACTTCGGCACCACGTGGGTGATGAATTCCTTGAGGGTGAACTTCGACATGTCCACCGTCGCGCCCGCCGCCAGATCCGGGTTGGGCAGGGCGAGCCCTGATCCCGGATGCAGCAGGTGGGACATGATCAGGCCGATGGTCAGCGAGACGATCGAGGCGGTGATGAACCAGCCCAGCGCCTTGATCCCGACCCGGCCGATGGTGGCGGCGTCCTCCATGTGGGCGATGCCGGCCACCAGGGTGGCGAACACCAAGGGGGCGATGATCATCTTGATCAGCCGCAGGAAGACATCGGTGATGATCGAGAGGTTGTCGGCCACCGCCTTGGCCTGATCGGCGTCGGCGTACTGGTTCACACCCCAGCCGACGGCGATCCCCAGAACCATCGCGCCGACGATGAAGGCGGTGAACAGGCGATTCATGGCGACCCCTAGGTAAGACCCTTAGCCGGCCTTTGTCGCCGGGATGGAGCCTTGCGTCCATCCCGCTGCTCACGCCGTCTCGAAACCTTGGCGCGCCTGCGCTAAAGTGCGCCATGAACCACGAGACCCAGGCGGCCGAGATCGTCGAACGGCTGAACGCCGAATACCAGAAGACCGTCGACGCCCTGCGCGACGCCCTGAAGATCTTCCTGGCCGGGGGCCCGCCGCCCGACCCCAAGGTCCGCGCCCAGGGCGCCTTCGTCTATCCCGAGCTGCGCCTGACCTGGCCGCCGGGCCAGAGCTTCCCCAGGCTGAGCCGCGCCTATGCGAGGCTCTCGGCGCCCGGCAAGTACGCGGTGACGGTCACCCGCCCCGACCTGTTCGGCGACTACCTGATCGAGCAGATCAGCCTGCTGCTGGCCGACTTCGAGGTCGAGATCAGCGTGGGCCGCTCCACCCAGGAGATGCCCTTCCCCTATGTGCTGGACGGGGCCGTGGACATCGCCATGGCCGACATCGGCTCGGCCGATATCGCGCGGCACTTCCCCACCACCGAGCTCTCCCAGATCGGGGACGAGATCGCCGACGGCTTCTGGAGCCCCGCCCTGGAGGAGGCGCGGCCGCTGGCCCTGTTCGACGGCCTGCGGACCGACTTCTCCCTGGCCCGCCTGACCCACTATACCGGGGCGCCGGCCGAGCATGTGCAGCAGTACATCCTGTTCACCAACTACCACCGGTATGTCGACGAGTTCGTCCGCTGGGGCTGTGAGCAGCTCAAGGTTCCGGGCAGCCCCTTCACCCAGCTCTCGGCCTCGGGCCGGGTGGTGGTGACCGCGCAGAGCGAGAACCCCGAGCAGCAGATCGCCGACGGATCGTGGCGCCGCCACCAGATGCCGGCCTATCACCTGATGACGCAGGGCCGGACGGGGATCACCCTGGTGAACATCGGGGTCGGGCCCTCCAACGCAAAGACCATCACCGACCACCTGGCGGTGCTGAGGCCCCAGGCCTGGCTGATGATCGGCCACTGCGGCGGCCTGCGCGGCAGCCAGACCATCGGCGACTACGT
>JAYVDG010000153.1:0-6807 GCA_043749525.1 Phenylobacterium sp. | reverse complement strand
GCCATCCCCTGACCCACGCCCTGGTGGACGACTGGGGCGGGCATCTGAAGTGGATCGGTATGTTCGTGATCGGCGTGGCCTGCGCACACCAAGCCGCGTTCTGGGAGACCCTGCGCGACCATCGCTGGCGGTTCGCGGGGGCGGCGGCGGTGCTGTTGGCGGCGCAGTTCGCCTCGAAGGACCTGGTGTGGAGCGCGGTGTCGGGCCTCTACGGCTGGGCGGCGATGCACGGTCTGCGGCTTCGCCTATCGCTACCTAAACCGGCCCTCGGGGGTGTTGAGCCACCTGAACGAGGCGGTGCTGCCGGTCTATGTGCTGCACCAGCCGATCCTGCTGCTGGCGGCCTATTGCGTGTTCCCGCTGGGGCTGCCTGTGCCGGTGGAGGCGGCGGTGCTCGTGGCGATCACGGGGCTGGGGTCGCTGGCCATCTATGAGGTGGCGATCCGACCGTTCGGGGTCAGCCGGTTCCTGTTCGGGGTGAAGGCGAAGGGGGTGGCTCCGCGGCGGGAGGTGGCGGCAGGCGCCGCGTCCCCCTCCTGATCGTCATGGCCGGGCTTGTCCCGGCCACCCATGATCTCGGCGGGGCGGCAAGCCCCTCGGCCCCGGCCGCGCGACCTGAGGAAAGACGGAGATCATGGGTCCTCGGGACAAGCCCGAGGAGGACGGTTGTGGGGTGGGAGGTCGTACAGACCTACTTCCTGACGAAGGCGCAGAGCTTGTTGCCGTCCGGGTCGCGGACGTAGGCGGCGTAGAAGACCGGGCTCATGCCTTCGCGGACGCCGGGCGGCCCTTCGTCGGCGCCGCCCATCTGGAGGGCCGCGGCGTGGAAGGCGTCGATGGCCGCGCGGTCTTCCGCCAGGAACGACAGCATGACGCCGTTGCCAGCGGTGGCGGGCTGGCGGTCAAAGGGGCGGGTCAGGAAGAAGCGTCCCCGGTCCCCGGCGCGGACATAGCCGGTCCAGGTCTCGCCGGTGGTGTCGCGCACCGCGCCGAGCGGCGCGAACACGGCGTCGTAGAAGGCCATTGACCGGGCCATGTCGTTCACGCCCAGCGTCGTATAGGCGATCATATCCAGCCCTCCCCTTCGTCACCCAATCTGCTCATCCCGGCGAAGGCCGGGACCCAGGTGAAACCCACTCCGATCTCATAGCAAACCCAGGCTCCGCTGGGGATCGTCTCGAACCGCCCTGGATGACTCTGGGTCCCGGCCTTCGCCGGGATGAGCGGTGGGTGGGGTGCGATCGGGGCGCCCCTACCCCGCCCGCGGCAGGATCAGCGCCACCCGCAGGCCCGGGCCGATCTCGCCGACCTTGCCGGGGCCTTCGGCCAGTTCCAGGCGGCCGCCATGCGCCTCGGCGACGGCGCCGACCAGGGAGAGGCCGAGGCCGGCGCCGGGTTGGCTGCGGCTGTTTTCGAGGCGGACGAAGCGTTCGACGACGCGGGGGCGGTCTTCTTCCGGCACGCCGGGGCCGGTGTCGGTGATGGAGAACTCGATTTCGCCCGAGGAGCGGCGGCGGACGCGCAGCATGATCGCGCCGCCGGAGGGGGTGTACTTCACGGCGTTGTCGAGCAGGTTGGCCAGGGCCTGGGCCAGGAACTCCTGATTGCCGCGCGCCTGGAGACCGTCGGCCAACTCAGCCTTGAAGTCGAGGCCGGCGTCCTCGCACAGAGGCTCGTACAGTTCGGCGATGTCGGCGGCGAGCTGGGCGGGGTCGAAGAGGATCTGGTCCGGCGCCGAGCCCGCGGCCTGCAGGCGGGCGATGGCCAGGACGGCGCCGAAGGTCTTGAGCACCCCGTCGGTGTCTTCCAGCGCCTGGCCGAGCGCCTGTTCCGGATCGCCCTTGCCGGCCTCGACGTCGAGATAGGCCACCTCCAGCCGGGCGCGCAGGCGGGTGAGCGGCGAGCGCAGGTCATGGGCGATGGCGTCGCCGGCGTGGCGGTGGCCGGCCATCGAGCGCTCCAGCCGGTCGAGCATCTCGTTGAGGCCCTCGGCCAGTTCGTCGAACTCGTCGCGGGTCCCGCGCACGGGGGCCCGGGCGCCGAGGTCGCCGTTGCGCACGGCGGTGACCACGTCGGTGAGGCCGGCCATGGAGCGGCTGACATTGCGGCTGACCAGCACCCCGCCCATCAGGCCCAGGACGACGACGAGCGTGCCCGCGCCGCGCAGGGCGTTGACGATCTTGCCCACATAGGCCTGGTCCTCGCTGACATCGGCGCCGACGAACAGGATCTCGCCGCCCTTCAGGTGCTCCTGGAAGCCGCGGGCCGGGTGCTTGATGGGGCGGCCTTGCGCGTCGAAGTCGGTGACCGAGAAGCTGGCGCGGGCCGGAGCGGCGTGGAGGTCCTCCAGGGGCGACTCGGCGATGGAGCCGGAGATGCGCGTGCCGTCCGGCTTCATCAGCAGGTAGAGGAAGGGCCGCTCGCTGGCGGCGCGCTCGATCAGCGACTGGTTGACCGCGTCCACGCCGGCGCGGTCATAGACCGCCACCAGGGAGCTCATCTCACGGGTGATGTCCTGGTCGGTGCGCCGCGTCGCCTCGCCGGCGGTGGCGACATAGATATAGGCCAGGAAGGCGCTGGCCGCGGCCCCGAACAGGGCCAGGAACAGCAGGGTCAGCCGGAAGGGCGTCGTGCGGAACAGCCGCGGGAGGCGCATGCCGGGGGACATCAGTGGGCTCCAGCGGAGTGGAGCGCATCACCGCCCACCCCCGCTCGTCCCGGCGAAGGCCGGGATCCAGGTGAAACCCACTCCGCCCTCAGAACATGCTGAGGTGCGATGAGGAGATCATCTCCGACCGCCCTGGATGAATCTCGGTCCCGGCCTTCGCCGGGATGAGCGGATTGGAGAGGCTCCACTGAGGTCCGCCCCTACGGCTCCAGGCGGTAGCCCGCCCCGCGGACGGTCTGCAGCATGGCACGGTCGAAGCCCTTGTCGATCTTGGAGCGCAGGCGCGAGACGTGGACGTCGATGACGTTGGTCTGGGGGTCGAAGTGGTATTCCCAGACCTTCTCCAGCAGCATGGTCCGGGTCACCGACTGGCCGGCGTGGCGCATGAGGAATTCCAGCAGCTGGAACTCCCGGGGCTGGAGGTCGATCTCCTTGCCCTGGCGGTGCACGGCGCGGCCGATCAGGTCCATCTCCAGTTCGCCGACCCGCAGCAGGGTCTGGACCGAACCGGTCTCGCGGCGACGCGAGAGGGCCTCGACCCGGGCGCTGAGCTCGGCGAAGGCGTAGGGTTTGACCAGGTAGTCGTCGCCGCCGGCCTTGAGGCCCGCGACGCGGTCGTTGATCTCGCCCAGCGCCGAGAGGAAGAGGACCGGAGTCTGGTCACCCTCGCGGCGGATGGTCTCCACCAGGGTAACCCCGTCCATCTTGGGCATCATACGGTCGACGATCATCACGTCGAACTCGCCGCCCCGGGCGACGGTGAGGCCCTCCTCCCCGTCGGCGGCGCGGACACAAGTGTGGCCGCCCTCGGTGAGACCGCGGTCCATGGCCTCGGCCGCCTCAAGGTCGTCCTCGACGATCAGAATCCGCATCGGTCAGTCCCCAAATCAGTTTCCGGAGCTTAGCCGGAAACCTTGATGGGCAGGAAGGTGGTGCGGCCGGCGCGGTAGACGCCGATCAGGATGCTGGGACGGCCGCCCTTTTTCGCGGCTTCCACGGCGCCGGAGAACTCAGACGCGGTGGTCACGGGGCGACCGCCGGCCACGGTGATGACGTCGCCCTTGCGCAGGCCGCGCTGGGCTGCGTCGGAGGACTGGTCGACGCTGTCCACCACCACGCCGCGCAGCGGGGTGTCGATGTTCAGGCGGGTGCGGGCGGCCTCGTCCAGGGGCGAGAGCTTCAGGCCCAGGACGGCGGGAAGCTGGGCCGAGGGACCGGCGGTCCCGCCGGAGCTACGCGGGCTGCCGGTGTTGTCGTTGGAGGCCAGCTCCTTCTCGGTGGGACGCACGCCCGAGCGGATGTCGACGGTCTTGCGCTTGCCGTCGCGCAGCACCTCGACGTGCAGGGTGTCGCCGGCCTGGGCCTTGGCGACTTCGCGGGTCAGTTCCGAGGAGGTCTTCACGGTGACGCCGTTGACGGCCACCACCACATCGCCGGGAACCAGGCCGGCCTTGGCCGAGGGGCCGCCGGGGACCAGGTCGGCGACGATGGCGCCCTTTTGGCCGGACATCCCTTGCGCGTCGGCCATCTCGGCGGTGAAGTTCTGGATCGAGGCGCCGATATAGCCGCGGGTGATCTTGCCGCCGGCGATCAGCTGCTTGGTGATGGCGTCGGCCACGTCGGCGGGGATGGCGAAGCCGATGCCCACCGAACCGCCCGAGGGCGAGAAGATCGCGGTGTTGACCCCGATCACCCGGCCATAGACGTCGAAGGTCGGGCCGCCCGAGTTGCCGCGGTTGATGGGGGCGTCGATCTGGATGTAGTCGACGAAGGTCTCGCCGATGTCGCGGCCATAGGCCGAGATGATCCCGGCCGTGGCGGTGCCGCCCAGGCCGAAGGGGTTGCCGACGGTGATCACCCAGTCGCCCACGCGGGGCTTGGCCGAGTTCTCGAAGTTCACGAAGGGATAGTTGCCGCCCTTGACCTTGATGACGGCCAGGTCGGTGCCCTCGTCGCGGCCGACCACGACGGCGTCCAGCTCGCGCTCGTCCTTGAGCACGACCTTGATCTCGTCGGCGTTCTCAACGACGTGGTTGTTGGTGACGATGTAGCCGTCGGCCGAGATGAAGAAGCCCGAGCCCGAGGACTGCTGGGTGGGCAGGCGGGGCTGGCCCTTTTCCGTCGTGCCGCCCTTGTCGCCGTCCCCGCCGTCTTCGCCATCCGGCGCGGCGCGCGGAACGATGTCGAAGGGCAGGCCCGGGATCTGGCGGCGCAGGGAGGCGGCGTCGACCTTGGAGGTGACGTTGATGGAGACCACCGCCGGCGACACCTGCTCGAAGATGTCGGCGAAGGAGAGCGGCGCGCCGGGGGGCGGGGCGAAGATCGGCGCTGTGGACGCCTTCAGCAGCATCGAGCGGTCGAGGGTGGCGTCGGGCTTGCCGATACCGGCTCCGGCGACGGCGGCGGTGGCGATGCTTACGCCGGCGATGGCGCCCCAGAGATAGCCGTTCTTCTTCGAGGTCATAATGCCTTCAATTTCCCTGTGGGCCCTGTCGGGACACCAACGACTTAGGTTCGATGCCCCACAGTACAACCGCGCGGCAAGTTACGTTTAGGTCACGCTGCGCGCAGCAAGGCGACCGATGTTGGGCGCAATCGTGTCACGTCTGTTCCTTGTCGGCGAGATCGGCGACGCGGGCCGCCTCGTCCTGGGAGAGTTCAGCGTACGGGCGGGGGGTGCGAAGGTTCCGCAGCCACAGCAGCAGACCCAGGGCCACCACCGCGAAGGGCGCGCCCCACAGGGCCGCATTGCCCCACGAGAAGGCCGGCTTTAGCAGCACGAACTCGCCGTAGCGGTCGGTGAGGTAGGCCTTCACCTGGCCGTCGGACTCGCCGGCCCTGATCTGGTCGCGGACCAGGCGCCTAAGGTCACCCGCCAGCTCGGCCTGGGAGTCGTCGATGGACTCGTTCTGGCAGACCAGGCAGCGGACTTCGGCGAAAATGGCGCGTGCGCGGGCTTCCTGGCCGGGATCGGGCAGGCGCTCGGCGGGGTCGGATGCCGCGGCCATGCAGAAGACGGCCGCCAACAGGACCAGCAGCCGCTTCATTGGGTGATGGCCCGGCGGCCGACGGCCAGGCGCAGGCGGCGGTCGGAGAGCGAGATGAGGCCGCCCAGCGCCATGACGGCGGGGCCGAGGAAGATCAGCAGGGCCCAGGGATTCCAGTAGGCGCGCACCAGCCAGACGTCGCCGTCGCGGCGCTCGCCCAGCACGATGTAGAGGTGGCTGGCGCCCTTGGTGCAGATGGCCACCTCCGAGGTGGTCTGGCCACCGGTGGGGTAGAAGCGGCGCTCGGGCCTGGCGACGCAGGCCACGGCGCCGGCCTTGCGGGCGGTGATGGTGGCGCGCTCAGCGTCGTAGTTGGGGCCGTCGACGCCCGCGATCTTGTCCAGGGTCAGTTCATAGGCGCCGACATTGAGGGTCTGCCCCAGCGACAGGGTCTCGGCGGCCTCGGACTTCCAGCCGGTCTCGAAACAGGCGCCCAGGACAAAGACGCCGAGGCCGAGGTGGGCGAAGGTCATGCCCCAGGCGCCGCGCGGCAGGCCGGTGAGCCTGCGCCAGGTCTCGGCGGCGGAGCCCCGGAAGGCCCGGGTGCGCTCGGCCAGCTCCACCAGGGCGCCGAGGATCAGCCAGGCGCCCAGCGCCAGGCCGGCGCTGGCCAGGGCCTTGCGGGGGCTGACCACGGCGAAAGCCAGCAGGCCTGCGCCCGCCGCGATCAGGGCCGCGACCCAGAGGCGCTGGGCGGCGCCCAGCGCGTCGGCCCGCTTCCAGGCCAGCAGGGGTCCGGCCGGCAGCAGGATCAACAGGGCGGCCATCAGCGGGGTGAAGGTGAGGTTGAAGAACGGCGGTCCCACCGAGATCGCCTCCCCCGTCGCGGCCTCGCGGATCAGGGGATAGAGGGTGCCCAGCAGGACCGTGACGGTGGCCGCCGCCAGCAGGATGTTGTTGAGCACCAGGGCGCTCTCGCGGCTGACCGGGGCGAAGACGCCGCCGGGGCTGAGCGCCGGCGCGCGCCAGGCGAAGAGGGCGAAGCCAGCGCCGGCCGTGACCCCCAGGATCATCAGCAGCAGGACGCCGCGGGTCGGGTCGACGGCGAAGGCGTGGACGCTGGTGAGCACGCCCGAGCGCACCAGGAAGGCG
>JAYVDG010000152.1:0-2413 GCA_043749525.1 Phenylobacterium sp. | reverse complement strand
GAGGGCGCAGCTTGTACTGCCCCTCGCGGAACGACTCGAACAGCGTCGAGGCCTGCGGGTGGCCCACCGGCTGGCCGCTGTCGTCGGGCAAGAGGTTCTGTTCGGAGACGTAGGCCACGTAGGAGCTGTCATCGTTCTCGGCGAGCAGATGGTAGAACGGCTGGTTCTTGTGCGGCCGGATGTTCTCCGGAATCGACAGCCAGTACTCCTCGGTGTTCGAGAAGGTCGGGTCCACGTCGAAGATCACGCCGCGGAACGGATAGACCCGGTGGCGAACCACTTGGCCGATCGCATATTTGGCGCTGTGCATGTCCATCGAGCCGAATCTACCACCGGTCTCCTGACCGGGAGGTGAACGTAGCGTTCAATATCCTGGTTACAAGGCTAAGCCTTCCGAGAGGCGAGTGAGCTTGCTAAGCTCAGCCCCGAAGTGAGGCGGGCCGGTGCGGCCCGGCCTGCGAAGGACGAAAGCGGTCCATGACAGAGGCGCCCAGCGCGCCCGGCGTCCCAACGCCTGGCCGGGAAAGGTCCGACAGCGAGCCGGCCTGCTATGCCGCGCTTGATCTGGGCACCAACAATTGCCGCCTGCTGATCGCCACGCCACAGGGCGCGGGGTTTCGCGTGGTCGAGGCCTATTCGCGCATCGTGCGTCTCGGCGAGGGGCTCGGCCAGTCCGGGCGCCTGTCCGAGGCCGCCATGGAGCGCGCGATGGCCGCCCTGAAGATCAGCGCCGAGAAAGTCCGCCGCCGCCGCGTGGTGCGCCTTCGAGCCATCGCCACCCAGGCCTGCCGCATGGCGCGGAACGGGCCGGAATTCCTGGAGCGGGTGTTCGCCGAGACCGGCCTGCGGCTGCAGATCATCGCGCCGCAGGAAGAGGCTCGCCTATCGGTCGCGGGCTGCCTGAATCTCATTGACCGCACCTCTGACGCGGCCCTTGTGCTGGACGTCGGTGGCGGCTCGACAGAGCTGTCGTGGGTGGAACTGCGCGGGGCGCCGCCGTCCGGCATGCCGCCGTTGAAGGCTTGGCTTTCCATCCCCATGGGCGTCGTATCGCTGGCCGAGCGGTTTCCGGAGGGCGAGACCGCCACGGCAGTCTGGTTCCGCGCCATGGTGGATACGGTGAAGGTCGAGATCGGGGCCTTCCGCCGCGCCGACGATCTGCGGCCGGTGTTCGAGGCCGACCGCGCCCACCTGATCGGCACGTCGGGTGCGATCACCAGCCTGGCCGGCCTGCACTTGAACCTGGCGCGCTATGACCGCGCCCAGGTGGATGGCATCTGGATGACCCGCGACGAATGCGACGCCGCGGCCGGCCGGCTGCTGGTGCTCAACGCCCGCGAGCGCGCCAACCAGCCCTGCATCGGGCCTGACCGCGCCGACCTAGTGCTGGCCGGCGCGGCGATCCTGCAGGCCGTGCAGGAACTCTGGCCCTGTTCCCGCGTCCGTGTCGCCGACCGGGGCCTTCGTGAAGGCATATTGCTGTCACTGATGGCCGAGCGTAGCGGCCGAAAACGCCGCCGCCGCCGCGGAAGCCGGTCCGCTGTCACCCCGATGGCCGCCCAATGACCGACCCCCCACGCAAGCGCATGGTCCGCCCGCCCACCGGCGGCACCGAGTCCGGCCGCACCGTGCCCGAGCGGTTGAAGACCGCCTGGAAGCGGACGCCCTCGCAGCAGGCCTGGCTGTCACGCCAGATCAACGACCCCTTCGCCGCCAAGGCCCGCGCCCACGGCTATCGCAGCCGGGCGGCCTATAAGCTGATCGAGCTCGACGACAAGTTTCACGTGCTGAAACGGGGAGCCCGCGTGGTGGACCTGGGTTTGGCGCCCGGCGGCTGGACGCAGGTGGCGATCGAGCGCGGTGTGACCAGCCTCGTCGGGGTCGATCTGCTGGCCGTCGATCCGCTGCCGCCGGCGCATATCCTGCAGATGGATTTCACCGACCCGGCCTGCGGACCGGAACTGATCCGACTGCTGGGCGGCGCGCCCGATGTGGTGCTCTCCGACATGGCCCCCAACACCGTTGGACACCGCCAGACCGACCACCTGCGCATCGTCGGCCTGATCGAGGCGGCGGCGGATTTCGCGGTGGACGTGCTGGTTCCCGGCGGCGCGTTCATTGCCAAGGCCTTCCAGGGCGGCGAGACGGCCGGCGTAATCGCCAAGCTGAAGCGGTATTTCCCCGAGGTGAAGACCGTGAAGCCGAAGGCCAGCCGCGCGGATTCGTCCGAGCTCTATCTGGTGGCGCTGAAGTTCAAGGGGCGTTGAGCCCCTCCGGCCAAGCCGGCGTCTTCGCCCCCTCCGCCATCAGCCACGTCTGAAACCGCTGTAGCGGCCGGCTCTCCGCGCCCGGGGCGGCCAGGATCGCGAACGCGCTCTCCGACTTCCTGAAGCCCAGCGGCGCCACGAGGCGG
>JAYVDG010000151.1:0-2427 GCA_043749525.1 Phenylobacterium sp. | reverse complement strand
TATTCATGGGCGTCCATATCCCGGGTGGCCGGGTTGTGGGCCAGCATGGAGATCATGTCGAACTGCGGCTCCGTCGCGCTCCGGCGCGTGTTCCACATGTCGTCGAAGGCGTCGAAGCACTGGCCGAGCACCTCGCGCTTCTGCTCCCAGCTGTCGCACACCCCGTGGCCGGGTGGATTGGTCATCATGTCCGACCAGTAGGTCAGGTCGCGCCGCCGCTCGAAGGGGAAGTCGAAGAGGGTGGCCAGGGTCATGGCCGTCAGTTCCTTAGAGACCAGGTCCACCCAGTCGAAGGTCTCGCCGATCGGGAGTGCATCCAGGATCGCGCCGGCCCGTTCGCGGATCACCGGGGCCATCAGATGCAGATTGTTGGGCGCGACGGCCGGGCTGACGGCCTTGCGCTGCACGTCATGCTTGGGCGGGTCCATGGAGATGAAGCTCGGACGTATCGGCCGGCCGGCTGATTCGGCCTTGGACTCCAGGCTCTGCAGGACGATGCCGTCGGCCGAGGAGAACACCTGATGATTGGTGTCGATGGCCATGATGTCGTTGTACTTGGTGATCGACCAGTAGGGGCCGTAGTCGCTTTCGGCGGTGTAGTGGATCGGGCTTTCCCGGCGCAGGCGCTCGAACTGAGCCCACATGGCGTCGCTGGTGAACAGCTCCGACTGGGCGGGGTTGAGCTTGTCCAGCGGCAAGGCGTTCGCCTGCTGGCGGGCCTCATGGCGGATATCGACGGAACCGTCGCTCATGGTCGTCTCTCCCTGACAGGCGGGCTCTCAAGGGCTCGCTCAAATGTCGTTGCGTCAAGGACGCCGAACCGAACACTGTATTGCAAGGACCAATTCTGAATCGGGGCGGGCATGCCGGGGACTTCCACCACGCCTTCGGCGGCGATCGACCTGGTGATCTTCGATTCCGACGGCGTGCTGGTGGACAGCGAACATCTGGCCCTGGGGGTGATGGCCGAGCATGCCTGTGCGGCGGGCGCTGAGATGAGCGTGGATGAAGCGGTCCGCCTGTTCCGCGGCTGGAAGATCTCCGACTGCGTTCTGGAGATCGAGCGGCGCAGCGGCCGCCCCACCGCAGCCACCTTCATTGACGACGTGCGTCACGCCACCGCCCGGGCCTTCGAGTGCGACCTGCTCGCGGTGGAGGGGGTGCATGCCGCGCTCGACCTCATCACGGCTCCCATCTGCGTCGCCTCCAACGGTCCTCTGTTCAAGCTCACCCAGACGCTCAGCCTGACGAGCCTGCTGGCACGGTTCGAAGGGCGGATCTTCAGCGCCTATGAGGTGGGATCCTGGAAGCCCGAGCCGGGGCTATTCCTGCACGCGGCCAGAAGCCTGGGAGCCGATCCCACCCGCTGCGTGGTGGTGGAAGACTCCATCCCCGGCGTGCGCGCGGCCCTGGCGGCCGGCATGCGGGTCTTGGGCTATGCCGGCGCGGGCCCGGAGGCCGCGATGGAACTGGCCGAAGCGGGTGCCGAGGTGTTTCACCACATGCGCGACCTACCGACTTTGCTCACCTCACCGGCGGCGGGTAGTGCAGTCCCGGCTGCGGCGCGTTCCACAGAGCGTTGAGGCCGCGTTCCAGCTTCAGGGGCGAGCCCTGTCCCACATTGCGGCGGAACACCTCGTCATAGGCGCCTACCTGACGGATCGCCTGGAACCCCCAGTCGGCCTTCAGGCCCAGCAGCGGGCCCAGGTTCCCTTCCGTGCCCAGCAGCCGGCGCACGCGGGGGTCGGTGGCGGCGTCGCGAGCCTTGGCGACATTGGCAGAGGTCAGCTTCAGTTCCTCGCCCAGCATGAGGGCGTAGACGCTCCAGCGGACGATGTCGGTCCAGGCGGGATCGTCCTGACGCACCACGGGCCCAAGCGGCTCCTTGGAGATCACCGTGGGCAGGATGACGTGGGCGTTGGGATTGTTCATCAGCGACCGGGCCGAGGCCAGGGCCGAGACGTCGGCGGTGAAGGCGTCACAGCCCTCGGCCTGGTAGGTCTCGCGGGCCTCGGCTTCCGAGGCCGCCACGACGGCGCGGTACTTCAGGCCGCGGGTCTTGAAGTAGTCGGCCAGGTTCTCTTCGCTGGCGGTCCCGGATTGCACGCAGATCCGCGCGCCGTTCAGCTCGTCGGCGCTGGCCAGCGCCAGGGCCTTGGTGGCGAGAAAGCCCTGGCCGTCGAAATAGGTCACCGCCGGAAAGTCGAGGCCGGCCGCGTCGCGGGCGAGTGTCCAGGAGGTGTTGCGCGACAGGATGTCGATCTTGCCGGATGACAGGGCGGCGAACCGGTCCTGGGCCTGGATCGGGGTGAACCGCACGGCCTTGGCGTCCCCCAGCACGGCAGCGGCCACCGCTCGGCAGATGTCCACGTCGAAGCCATGCCAGACGCCCTTGTCATCGGGGAAGGCGAAACCCGCCAACCCGGG
>JAYVDG010000150.1:0-2430 GCA_043749525.1 Phenylobacterium sp. | reverse complement strand
CTGGCACCCCGCTGACCTGGGCGCCACGGTGCTGAACGAGCTGGTGGACCGCACCGGCGTCGATCCCGCGGCCATCGAGGACGTGGTCATGGGCTGCGTCATGCAGGTGGGCGAGCAGGCGACCAACATCGCGCGCGGCGCGGTGCTGGCCTCGAAGCTGCCGGAAAGCGTGCCGGCCACCAGCGTCGATCGCCAGTGCGGCTCCTCGCAGCAGGCGCTGCACTTTGCCGCGCAAGCGGTGATGTCGGGCCAGATGGACGTGGTGATCGCGGCGGGCGTCGAGAGCATGACGCGCGTGCCGATGGGCCTCTCCGTCGCCCTGCCGGCCAAGGAAGGCTTCGGCAATCCGATGAGCCCCAACCAGCAAGCCCGCTATCCGAACATCCAGTTCAGCCAGTTCATGGGCGCCGAGATGATGGCCACCAAGTACGGCCTGACCAAGGACATGCTCGACGAGTTCGGCTTCAACTCGCACCAGCGCGCCATCGCCGCGACCCAGGGCGGCGCCTTCAAGGACGAGATCGTCGCCGTCGACGGCCTGGACGCCGAGGGCAATACGGTGCGTCACGACAGCGACGAGGGCATCCGCTACGACTCCAGCCTGGAGTCCATGCGCGGCGTGAAGCTGCTGCGGGAGGGCGGGGCGCTCACCGCGGCCACCTCCAGCCAGATCTGCGACGGCGCGTCCGGCGTGATGGTCGTCTCGGAAAAGGCGCTGAAGGAATACGGCCTGACGCCGATCGCGCGCATCCACAACCTGACGCTTATCGGCCATGACCCGGTGATCATGCTGGAAGCCCCGCTGCCGGCCACCGAACGCGCCCCGAAGCGGGCCGGCATGTCGATCGACGACATCGACCTGTTCGAAGTCAACGAGGCCTTCGCCTCGGTGCCGGTGGCCTGGCTGAAGACCACGGGCGCGGATCCGGCGAAGCTCAACGTCAACGGCGGCGCCATCGCGCTCGGCCACCCGCTGGGCGCCTCCGGCACCAAGCTGATGACCACGCTGCTGAACGGCCTGAAGGCCCGCAACAAGAAATGGGGCCTGCAGACCATGTGCGAAGGCGGCGGCCTCGCCAACGTGACCATCGTGGAACGTTTGTAGGAAGAGGGGGCGGCTGTAGCTTGATCCATGGCCGGACGCGTCTTTGTCATCACGGGCGCGTCCGGCGCTGTGGGTTCGGCGGTCGCCAAGGCGGTCGCGGGCCAGGGGTTTCGCGTGGCGCTCATCGACCACGCGACCCACACACCGCACGGCCTGATCGACGGCGAGGCCTGCATGATCCTGGGCGGCGTCGACCTGACGGACGCGGCCTCCGCGACCGCCGCCATCGAAGCGGTCGCCGCGCGGTTCGGCGGCCTCGACGTCGTGCTCAACATCGCCGGCGGCTTCTCCTGGGAGACCGTCGAGGGCGGTGACGCCGCGACCTGGCAAAAGCTCTTCCGCCTCAACGTCGAGACCTGCGCCAACGTCAGCCGCGCCGCGATCCCGCACCTGAAGGCCAGCAAGGCCGGCCGCATCGTCAATGTTGGCGCGAACGGTGCGGTGAAGGCCGCGCTCGGCATGGGCGCCTACGCCGCCTCCAAGGCTGGCGTCCACCGCCTGACCGAGGCTTTGGCCGAGGAGCTCAAGGGGCACGGCGTCACCGTCAACGCCGTCCTGCCCTCGATCATCGACACGCCCACGAACCGCGCCGACATGCCCAAGGCGGACTTCGCGACCTGGGTGACGACCGACGAACTTGCCGCCGTCATGCTGTTTCTGGCCAGCGAGAAAGCTGGCGCCGTGACCGGCGCCCTGATCCCGGTGACCGGGCGGGTCTGACGCCGACCGTGCGTCCGGGAGAGCGTGTTACGCCAAAGTCGCACCCCGGCGGTCACGTCACACTGCGGCGCCACGCCCCCTAGCTTGGCCATGCGAAGATCGCCACAAGGCCTGCGGCATGACCTTCCCACTCCTGATGATCCTGGCGGCCGCCGCTCCCGCCGCTGAGACTCCCCTGCCGACGCCGGCGCCCGCACCGGCCGGGGCCCAGCGCGGGGTCATCGCCTATCCGCCCAGCTTCTTCGCCGACGCCGCCCCGACCAGCGCCCACGACATGGTGATCCGCCTGCCGGGCTTCACCTTCGACAAGGGCGCGCTGGTCCGAGGTCTGGCGGACGCCGGCGGCAATGTGCTGATCGACGGCCAGCCGCCGGTCTCCAAGAACGACACCCTGGACGAGATCCTCAAGCGCATTCCGGCCGGCGCCGTCGCCCGCGTGGAACTGATCCGAGGCGGCGCGCCCGGCATCGACATGCAGGGCCGGACCGTGGTGGCCAATGTGGTGCGCAAGACCACCGGCGGGTTCCGCGCCGCGGTGTCGCCCAGCACCAATTTCATCTACGACGGACGGGTCCTGAACGGCATCCGGGCCGAAGCCCAGTGGC
>JAYVDG010000149.1:0-6857 GCA_043749525.1 Phenylobacterium sp. | reverse complement strand
CCGATCAATGACGACGGTCATGGCGGGCTACTGACCGCCGGCGTTGGCGTGGACGTAGACAGCGAGCGCCTTGATGGTCTCCGGGCTGAAGCGCGCCTCCCAGGTGGGCATCACCCCGCCGCGGCCGTTCCAGATCTGGTCGTGGATATCGGTTCGGGCCGGGCCGTACAGCCAGTCGGCGTCGGTCAGGTCCGGCGCCCCCAGGGTGACATTGCCCTTCCCTTGCGGACCGTGACAGGCGACGCACTGCTCGGCGAACACCGGCGCGGCGCGCGCCACGGCGGCGGCCTTTGCCGGACGCTGCGAGAGGGCGACCACGTACTCGGTCAGGTCGTCGATCTGCGCCGGCTGCAGAATCTGGTCACGGCCGAAGGACGGCATCTGCGACTGGCGGGCGTGAGGGTTGTCCGAGCGCACCCCCACCTGGATGGTGTGCTGGATGTCCTCCAGGCTGCCGCCCCAGAGCCAGACGTCGTCCCGCAGGTTGGCGTAGCCCTTGGACCCCGTGCCGCCGACACCGTGACAGGTGGCGCAGTTGTCGCCGAACACCGACTGGCCGACGGCGAGCGCATAGGCCTGCAGCTTGGGATCGGACTCGATGGTCTCCAGCGATGCGGTGCGCAGCATGGCCCCCTCGGCGCCGCGCAGGTGTTGCAGGGCCTCCAACTGCTTGGCCACCTCGACGCGGTCGGACTGGTGCAGGACCCCCTTGGCGTAGGAGTGCATCCCCGGCCACGAGGGCATCAGCACCCAATAGATCGCCGCGATGACGATGCAGCCGTAGAAGATGTAGAGCCACCAGCGGGGCAGAGGATTGTCCAGCTCACGGATGCCGTCCCACTCGTGGCCGGTGTCCTCGACACCGGAATGTTCGTCGGTTTCACGGTTGGACATGGTCGTCCTCACTGTCCTCCAGCGGCAGGGCCGCGAGGCGTTTGAAGGTCTCGTTGTGACGGGGCCAGAGGGCGTAGATCACCCCGATGAAGAAGAGGACGCCGAAGTAGACGGTGCCCCCCTGCTGGGCGAAGCGGGCGACCGCCTCGTAGGAGAGGCCGCTCATCTTTGGTTCTCCGGGGCTTCCGCGTGATAGGTCCGGAAGTCCACCAGGCCGCCCAGCATCTGCAGATAGGCGATCAGGGCGTCCATCTCGGTCAGCCGGTCGGGATCGCCGTCGAAATCGCGCTGGGCGACCTTGGCGCCGTAGCGCTTCTTCAGGGCGGTGGCCCGGCTGTCGAAGGGATCGGCCTGGGCCTCCAGGTCATCCTTGGCGTGGTCGATTTCCTCCTGGGTATAGGGGACGCCCACCCGGGTCATGGCCGAGAGCTTGGCCTGGACGTCCCGGTAATCGAGGTCCTTGTCGCGCAGGAAGGCGTAAGGCGGCATCACCGACTCCGGCACCACCGAGCGCGGATCGGTCAGGTGATCCTTGTGCCAGCTGTCGGAATACTTGCCCCCGACCCGGGCCAGGTCGGGCCCGGTGCGCTTGGAGCCCCACTGGAAGGGGTGGTCGTACATGCTCTCAGCCGCCAGGCTGTAGTGGCCGTAGCGTTCGACCTCATCACGCAACGGGCGGATCATCTGCGAGTGGCAGACGTAGCAGCCCTCGCGGATGTAGATGTCGCGGCCCTCGAGCTCCAGCGGGGTGTAGGGACGCATCCCCTCCACCTTCTCCACCGTGCTCTCCAGGTAGAAGAGCGGCGAGATCTCCACGAGGCCGCCGATGGAGACGACGATGACGATGCCGATGATCATCCAGAGCGAGTGACGCTCGAACTTGGCGTGCTTTTTCCACATGGTCAGGGCCCCCTACGCCGCCGCCGCGAGGGCGGGCAGCGAGGCCAGGCCCTGAGGCTGGGCCTCATGACCCGGCATCCTGACGGTCCGCCAAAGGTTGTAGGACATGATCACCGTGCCCGAGAGGTACATGAGCCCCCCGACGGTGCGGATGATGTTCTCGACGTGCTTGGCCGCGACGGTCTCGACGAAGCTGTTGGCCAGGAACCCCTGCGGGGTGTACTCGCGCCACATCAGGCCCTCCATGATCCCGGAGACCCACATCGCGGCGATGTAGAGCAGGATGCCCGTTGTCGCGATCCAGAAGTGCCATTCAATCAGGGTGTTGGAGTAGATCCTGTCCTTCTTCCACAGCCACGGGACCATGCAGTAGACGGCGCCGAAGGAGATGAAGCCGACCCAGCCGAGCGCGCCCGAATGCACGTGGCCAATGGTCCAGTCGGTGTAGTGAGAGAGGGCGTTGACCTCCCGCAGGCTCATCAACGGGCCTTCGAAGGTGGACATGCCGTAGAAGGCCAGGGCCACCACCATCATCCGGATGACGGGATCGGTGCGCAGCTTGTCCCAGGCGCCCGAGAGCGTCATCAGGCCGTTGATCATGCCGCCCCAGGAGGGCATCCAGAGCATGATCGAGAAGGTGGCCCCCAGCGTCTGGGTCCACTGCGGCAGGGCCGTGTAGTGCAGGTGGTGCGGGCCCGCCCAGATGTAGATGAAGATCAGCGACCAGAAGTGGACGATGGACAGGCGGTACGAATAGACCGGCCGCTCGGCCCGCTTGGGCACGAAGTAGTACATCATCCCCAGGAAGCCGGCGGTGAGGAAGAAGCCCACTGCGTTGTGGCCGTACCACCACTGCACCAGGGCGTCCTGGACGCCCGAATAAAGCGAGTAGCTGCGGTGGTTCAGCAGGCCCACCGGCAGGGCCATGTTGTTGACGATGTGCAGGATCGCAACGGTGATGATGAAGGCCAGGTAGAACCAGTTGGCCACGTAGATGTGGGGCTCCTTGCGCTTCCAGATGGTGCCCAGGAAGACCAGAAGATAGGCGACCCAGACCACGGCCAGCCAGAGATCCACGTACCACTCGGGCTCGGCATATTCCTTCGACTGGGTGATGCCGGCCAGGTAGCCGGTGGCCGCCAGCACGATGAACAGCTGGTAGCCCCAGAACACGAACCAGGGAGCCACGCCGCCGGCCAGCCGCGCGCGGCAGGTGCGCTGCACGACCCAGAAGGAGGTGGCGATCAGGGCGTTGCCGCCGAAGGCGAAGATCACGCCCGAGGTATGAAGCGGCCGCAGCCGGCCGAAATTCAGCCAGCCGGCCTCGGGGAAATAGAAGATGCTGGGCCAGGTCAGCTGGGCGGCGATCAGCACCCCGGCCAGCATGGCGACGATGGCCCAGAACATGGTGGCCACGACGCCCGCTCGGATCACCCCGTCGGCGTAGCGCGTAGGCTCGGAGCGGAACTTCCCGTAGGCGACGCCCGCCGTCATCACCCCGGCGGCCAGCACGAAGGCGGCCAGGAAGATGTAGCTGTGGAAGCGGAACAGAGGATCCTGAGTGAAGGCCGCGGCAAGCAGCGCCGAGAAGGCCCCCACCCCTGTGAAGATGTAGAGCAGCACCACGTCGAACGGCGCGCCTTCATCATGGTGGACGGATAGCTGTGTCATCGATCCCGGGTCCGAACTGCGAAGTGGCGTCCGCAATGGCCGGGATCGCGGCCGGGGGCTTTGACCGAGATCAAGGCCGTCAAACCGTCGCAGTCTCTTATGGGTCAGGCCGATCTCCGGCCGGAGCCTCAAGACATGGCGCAGCCCGCCTCCCCCCGTCCCTCCCACCTTCTGATGGCCGCCGCCCTGCTCGGCGCCTCGGCCCTGGCGACCGGGGCGATCGCCGCCGTCCACATGTGGCTGACCGCCCTGCGCGGGTCGATGTGCGGCCCCTCGGACGGCGGCCACTGCTGGGCCTGTTATGTCGCGCCGCTGCTGGCCATGGCCGCCCTGACAGCCTGGCACGCCCGTCGCGGGCGCCTCACCCCGGTCCGGGCGCGGGCAAGGTAGAGCCTCCGTAGTCCCCCTTAGGGAGCGCTCCTGAATTTCGGTGACCGGCCGCCGGGGCTAGGTCTGGGGCATCGTCGTTTTGGAGTTCGTCATGACCCTCGCCACCCCGCCCCTGGTTGATCTGAGCATCCATTATCCGCCCGCCAACCTGTCCGACCGCGTAGCGCTCGGGGTCACCAGATTCCTGCGACTGTTCGCCGACACCTTCTTCGCCAAGCGCTATGGCCACCGCGCGGTCGTGCTGGAGACGGTGGCCGCCGTGCCCGGCATGGTGGGGGCGACCCTCAACCACCTGAAGTGCCTGCGTCGCATGGAGGACGACCGGGGCTGGATCCGCACCCTGATGGACGAGGCCGAGAACGAGCGCATGCACCTGATGACTTTCATCGAGGTCTGCAAGCCGACCGCCTTCGAGCGGTTCATGGTGATCGCCGCCCAGTGGGTCTTCTACCTGTTCTTCTTCGGCCTCTACCTGATCGCGCCCAAGACCGCGCACAGGCTGGTGGGCTATTTCGAGGAAGAGGCGGTGATCAGCTACACCCACTATCTCGCCGAGATCGACGAGGGCCGCTCACCCAATGTGCCGGCGCCCGCGATCGCCATCCGCTACTGGAACCTGCCGGCCACGGCGACCCTTCGTGATGTGGTCCTGGTGGTCCGCGCCGACGAGGCGCACCACCGCGACGTGAACCACGGCTTCGCCAATGACCTGATCGGCCTGCCCCTGGGCGCCGTCGCCCCCTGCCCACCCCACGTCGAACTGACGCCCCATTGGAAGACCGCGGCCTGATGGCCGGCGCCCCCGGAGGACCGACCATGCATACCGGCCTGCTTGCCCTGATCCTCCTGGCCGCGCCGGCCGCCGCGACGGCTTCGGGGAATCCCCTGCTGGCCGCACAGGCCCGAGGCTACACCCTGGCCGCCGGGGTCTGCGCCGCGTGCCACATGATTGAGCCGGCGGGGACCAGCCCCAATCCGCGGGCGCCACCATTCCGCATCCTGGCGGGGCGCTACGTCCCCCTCACCCTGCAGCGCCGGCTGGCCGATATCGCCGAGACCGGTCACTACGCCATGCCGCCGATCAACATTCACGCCGACCAGGTGCAAGACGTGGTGGCCTATATCAACAGCCTGGAACGCCCGACCGACGCGCATTAGGGCCGGTCAGAGACCTGGTCGAATTCCATCAGGACCAACAGCGTCATGAGCCAAGCCTACGCACGCCCGTCCCGCGCCGGCCCGGGCGTCGCCGCCGGCGTCACCGAGCCGATGATCCATGACCTGGTCCACGGCTTCTACACCACCATCCGCGACGACCCGATCCTGGGGCCCATCTTCAACCGTGAGGTCGGCGACGGCTGGGACGCTCACCTGGCCAAGCTCTGCGCCTTCTGGTCCTCGGTGCTGCTCATGAGCGGACGGTTCAAAGGATCTCCGATGGCCGCCCACGCGGCCGTGCCCGACATCACGCCGGCCCACTTCACGCACTGGCTGAACCTCTTCCGGCAAAGCGCCGAGAGGCTCTGTCCGCCGGACGCCGCGGCCCTGTTCATCGCCAAGTCCGAAATGATCGCCCAGAGCCTGCAACTCGGCATCGCCGCACGCCGCGGAGAACTGCCACCCCTGCGGGCCCCGCATAGCTGAGCAGAAGTGCGCTGGCGGGCCAACACGCATTTGATCGAGCGTCAGACCGCGTCGACTTTCGATCGTCCGAAGCTCCAGATCATCGCCGGCAGCAGCACCAGGCTGGCCAGGGTGGAGGTGAAGAGACCGCCCAATATGACGATGGCCATCGGCCCCTGGATCTCGCGCCCCGCCTGACCGGTCTGGATGGCGAGCGGCAGCACCCCCAGGGCCGTGACCAGGGCGGTCATCAGGATCGGCGTCACCCGTTCGCGGGTGGCCTGGGCGAGGGTCTCCAGCGACCAGTCGAGGCCTTCAGTGGTCACCAGGTGGTCGAGGTGGGAGACCAGCAGGATAGCGTTGCGGGCGGCCACCCCGAACAACGTCACGAAACCCACGAGCGAGCCCAGCGACAGGCTGGCCCCGGTCAGAGCCACGGCGATCACCCCGCCCACCAGGGCGAATGGCGCCGAGGCCAGGATCAGGGTCACGTCGCGGCCATTGCGGAAGGCGATCAACAGCAAGGCCACTACGGCCACAAGGGCGAAGCCGACATTGAGCAGGAGCTCTTGCTGAGCCACCTTCGTCCCTGCCGCCGTGCCGGAGTAATCGAGATAGACCCCGGGCGGCAGCTTCAGCTTGCCAATGGCCGCCTGGGCCTGCCGGGTCACGCGCTGCACGTCCTTGGGCGCTGGGTTGGCCGTCACCACTTGGCGCGGACGGCCGCCCTGGTGGGCGATAGCGGTGCGGCCATCGGTCAGGCGCACGCGGGCCACCTGGCTCAGCGGTACGGTCACCCCGGACGCGCCGCGGATCATCAGGTCGCCCACCGCCTCGGGATCCTGTCGCAACTCCGGCGGGGTGGTGACGACGATCTGCAGGGCGCGGCTCTCTTCGTAGATCTGGGCCGCTTCACCGCCCTGGTAGGCGACCTGCACCGCGTCCAGCACCTCGGCCGGCGACAGGCCGTAGCGGGCCAGGGTGCTAAAGTTCAGGTCGATGCGCACCACCGGCGTTTGCGGCGGGGTCTGCACCTTCACGTCCGTCGCGCCTGAGACACCTTCAAGCGCCTTGGCGATCTGCTGAGCGGTGCGATCCAGGGTGTCCAGATCGGCGCCGTAGATCCCCACGGCCAGAGATGCCGTCTCGCCCGAAAGGGACTCGCCGATGCGATCGCCGAGGAAGGTCAGGACCTCGGTCTCCAGACCGGGATAGCTGTCGAGCACCTCGTGGATTTTCGCCTGGATGCGGTCCTGCTCGGAGCCCGACAGCTTGGGCTTCAGCTCGACGTGGAACTCGCTGCGCTCCGGGCCCCAGGTGTCCTCGCCACCCTCCGAGCGGCCGATCTGCTGCTCGACGCTCTCCACGCCGGGGATGGA
>JAYVDG010000148.1:0-2432 GCA_043749525.1 Phenylobacterium sp. | reverse complement strand
CGTCGTCTCGATCGATGCACCCGACATCCCATGACCTCCCAATCATGGTCGCCCATCAATTCAGACATCGAACGTCAGCCCAACTGTAATGCTAGGGCAGGATCGTTTTAGACGGAACCGCGTCGCGGTCCCGGCTGAAGCGTGAATCATGCTCTCGCTTATATCTAGAGCCTGATTCACCGCATCGGCGGAATCGCGAAGCGATTCCACCTCAACGGATCAGGCTCTAGACCGAATAGGCCCGCATGAAGCGGTAGGCGGCCTTGGCGGCGATGTCGTCGATCTGGGCCTGCGTCAGCCCCCGGTCCACCCCCAGCAGATCGGCCAGCTGGTAGGTGCCCACCACCATGCCGCCGAAGAACTCCGCCGCCATGGCCGGATCGTCGACCTCCAGGCGGCCGTTCGCGGCCTCCTTGGCCAGGAAGGCGGCCAGCCGTCGGCGCGAGGCCCTGGGGCCGGCCTCGAAGACCGCGCGGGCCACGTCGGGCGCGTCGGCCGCCCCCTGGATGTAGAGCCGCATCATGGCCGTCGCCCGAGGGCTGATCAGCGCCTGCAGCATGGTGCGGGCAAAGCTCGCCAGGGCCTCCTCGGGGTGCTCGTCGGCCCCGGGGGTCTCCAGGGACGCGGTGATGTCGGCGACGCGACGGTCCACCAGGGCGCGGATCAGCTCGGCCTTGGACCCGTAGTGGTTATAAATTGTCTGTTTGGAGACCCCGGCGCGGCGGGCCACCTCCTCCATGGAGGCCGTCAGGCCCCGTTCGCCGAGCACCGCGATGGCGGCGTCGAGGATGGCTTCCCCCTTTGCGAGGTCGATCTGTCCGGCCAGCCTGGGCATCAGTGGCCGCCGCCGGGGGGCTGGACCGGCACGGCGGGCGCAGGCCTCGCCAGCAGGGCGAGGCCCACGGCCACGGCGCAGCCGGCGGTCAGGAACATGAAGACATCGGCGAAGGCCATCACCAGGGCCTGACGCCGCAGCATCATCCCCATCAGCTTGCGCATCCCGCCGTCGGGATCGAGGGCGCCTGAGGCCTGCATCATCCCCGACAGCTGGGTCATCATCTCCTGGGCCTCCAGGCTGCTGCTGTTCAGCGACGCCGACAGCTCGCCCAGGTGGACGGCGCTCATATGGGCCAGGATGGTGGTCACCATGGCCAGGCCCACGGCGCCGCCAACGTTGCGGATCAGGTTCAGCAGCCCAGAGCCATCCTTCATCATGCTGAGCGGAAGGGTGGAGATGCTCATCTGGGAGGCGGCGATCATGCCGATCATGGCGCCCAGGCCCCTGCAGACCTGCAGCACCAGGAACTCGTTGAAGCCCCAGTCGGCGCCCACGTGCAGGCCTTGGCCCAGGCCGATCCCCACCAGGGAAAAGCCCACCACCAGGCCGATCCGCAGGTCCATGGTGCGGATCAGCCGCCCGGCGATCGGGGCGGCCAGGAACATGGTGAGCCCTGAGATCAGCATGGTGGTCCCCACCTGGCCCGGGGAGAAGCCGCGCACCTGGGCCAGATACAGCGGCAGGACGAAGGTCCCGGAATAGAGGCTCATGCCGGAGACGAAGTTCATCACCGTGCCGAGCGCGAAGTTGCGGTCGGTGAAGGGCGCCAGCGAGACGATGGGCTGGCGGTAGGTGAGCTGCCGCCAGGCGAAGGCGGTGCCCGCCAACGCCGCCAATACGCTGAGCCAGAGGATCTTGCCCTCCTTCAGCCAGCCATCCCCGGCGCCTTCCTCCAGCACGTACTGCATGGAGAGCAGGAAGACCGCCATCAGGGCCAGGCCGATCCAGTCGATGCCCTTGGACAGGCTGGGATCGCCCTTGTCGAAATTGACGTAGCGGCTGACCAGGAACAGCGAGAGCAGGCCAGGGATGACATTGATGTAGAACAGCCATCGCCAGCCCAGCGCCTCGGTCAGGTGGCCGCCGATGGTGGGGCCTACCGTGGGGGCCAGGGTGACGATCAGGCCCACCACCACATTGGCCGTCACCCGGCGCTCGGGCGGGAAGACGGTCATGGCCGAGGCGAAGACCTGGGGGATCATGGCCCCGCCGGCCAGGCCCTGCAGGGCGCGGGTGACGATCATCATCTCGAAGGTGGTCGACAGGCCCGTGAGGATCGAGGCGACGATGAAGGTGGCGACCGCGGCCATGAAGAAGGGGCGCGTGCCCCACATCTTGGAGAAATAGGCGGTCAGCGGGATCATCACCACCTCGGCCAGCAGGTAGATGGTCTGCACCCAGCTGATCTCGTCGGAGCTGGCGCCGACCCCGGCCTGGATCTGAGACAAGGACGAGGCGACGATCTGCACATCGAGCACGGCCATGAACTGGCCGATGACCATCCCGCCGAAGCCCAGGAAGACCTTCAGCCAGTCGATCTCGCCGGCCTGGGTGAGGTGGCCGCCGGGCGGGGTCTGGGTGAGGGTGGCGTCGG
>JAYVDG010000147.1:0-2434 GCA_043749525.1 Phenylobacterium sp. | reverse complement strand
TGGCCCGCCCATGAGCACTGAAACACTCGCCGCCCCCGACGATCTCGTCGCCCCGTTCCAGATCGAGGGCGAGCCCGTGCGCGGCCGCCTCGCCCGGTTGGGCCCCGCCGTGGACGAGATCCTGGCGGCCCACGACTATCCCGAACCGGTGGCCAACCTGCTGGGCGAGGCCTGCGCGCTCGCCGCCCTGGTGGGTTCGGCCCTGAAGTTCGATGGCCGGCTGATCGTGCAGGCCCAGGGCGACGGGCCGGTCCGCTACGTGGTGGTGGACTACGACACCGACGGCGCCCTCCGTGGCTATTGCCGCTACGACCCCGAGGCCGTGGCCATGGCGGCCAGCGGCTTCGTGCGGCCGGGCGCCAAGACCCTCCTGGGGGAGGGGGTCTTCATCATGACTGTCGACCAGGGCGTCGACATGGAGCGCTATCAGGGCATCACCACCATCGAGGGCGAGACCCTGGCGCTGTGCGCAGAGCAGTACTTCGCCCAGTCGGAACAGACCCCGACCCGGGTGCGGCTGGCGGTGGGCCAGGCGGATCTCGGCGACGGCCTGGCCTGGCGGGCCGGCGGCATGTTGATCCAGAACATCGCCGAGGACGAGAACCGCGGGCCGACCGTCGAGGCCTGGGTCCGCACCCAGGCCTTCTTCGAGACCATCGGCGAGGACGAGTTGCTCGATCCCACAATCTCGGCCGAGACCCTGCTGTTCCGCCTGTTCCACGAGGACGGCGTCCGCGTCTTCGAGGCCAAGCCGCTGCGGGCCTTCTGCCGCTGCTCGCAGGACCGCATCGAGAGCGTCCTGACCTCGTTCTCGGCGCAGGAGCGCGCCGACATGGTCGAGGACGACGGCCTGATCAAGGTGACCTGCGAGTACTGCTCCAGCACCTATTCGGTCGACCCGGCCCGGCTGTCGGCCGAGGCTTAGCCGCTCTCCCCGTTGGGAAAGGGGTGGTTCACCGGCTGACAGCCAGGGTGAAATACTCGCGGTCGAACAGGCGGTAGTAGAGCCAGGCGGGCAGGCGGTCGTAGCCTGGCTGGACGTCGGCGATGACCTTGGCCTGGCTTAAGTGGACGTCCAGCAGGCGGCGCTTGGCGGTGGCGAAGCGGGCGATGGGCACGGCCACCGTGGGGGCGGGGAGGCCAGCCCGCGGGTCGCTCGGATAGTTGTCCCGGAAGGCGGCCACCAGCTTCAGGGCCAGCTTGATCAGCGCCTGGGGTAGGGTCGCCTGGTAGAGGCGGCGCACGGAATTCTCTTCCTGCGCCAACTCACGGGCCCAGCGGCCGGCGGCCACGTGGTCGGGATGGCCGTAATAGCCGACGGTCTCGTCGAAGCTGATCAGGACGCTTGGACGCCAGCTCTCGATCCGTTCACGGAGCACCGCCTTGACGGCTTCGCTGTCCGCGGCGGCCAAGTCGCCGTCGGGCCATTCGAACACCTCCACCGCATGGGCGCCGAGGGTGGCGCCGGCGGCCTGGGCCTCCTGGCGGCGGACCTCGGCGAGCGCCTCGCGGCTGTAGCCTGTGTCGCGGGCGGCCTCTCCCCGGGTCAGGTAGATCAGGACAACCTGGGCGCCCTCGCGCGCCAAGCTGGCGAAGGTCCCCGCGCTGGTGATCTCGTCGTCGGGATGGGCCCAGATCGCCATGACGGTCTTGGGCGCGCCGGGAACCAGCAGGCTGGGGGCGACCGGCACGGCGCCGTCGTTCAGGCGGCCGCGGACCACCAGGAACGCCGCGACCGCGAGGGCCAGCAGGACGGCGGCGAGGTCGAGGATCACGGCCGGAAGCAGTCCACCAGTTCGGCCAGCCAGGCCTTGAGGCCGTCGCGTTGTTCTGCGGGCGTCTTGCCGTGGCGGACGACCACCAGGTCGAGCTCCGGGACCACCAGGGTGAACTGGCCCTCGTGTCCGTTGGCGGAGAAGGAGCCGGGGCCGCCCAGGTCCAACCACCAGTGAGCGCCGTAAGCGCCTTCGGTGACGCCCTCCTGCTGGAAGGTCGGCGTGCGGGCGTAGTCGGCCCAACCCTCGGGCAGCAGGCGCTGGTTCTCCCAGACCCCGCCGCGCAGATAGAGCAGGCCGAAGCGGGCGAAATCCTGGGCGGTGGCGAAGCAGAAGGACGAGCCGATGAAGGTTCCGGCCGGATCGAACTTGGGGATCGGGCTGGTCATGCCCAGCGGCGTTAACAGCCGCGCGCGCATGAAGGCCTCGAAGTCGGGGCCGTAGGCGTCCAGCGTCTTGGCGAGCACACGGGCGACGATGTTGGTGGTCCCGCTGGAATAGGACCAGTGACGATCGGGCGCGTAGAGCAGGGGCTTGTCGGCGGCGTAGTGGGCGACGTCGTCCTTTCCCACGCCCCACAACATGGCGATGGTGTCCGACGGCTTGTCCGGCTCATAGACCTCGGAGAACTCCAGGCCCGAGGACATGCGCAGCAGGTG
>JAYVDG010000146.1:0-2441 GCA_043749525.1 Phenylobacterium sp. | reverse complement strand
TCGCCGAAGGTGAAGTTGTTCATGGACCCTTGCGCGTTCGCCATCACGCCTAGCGCCGCATAGAGGGCGTCGACGACGTGCTGGCTGGTCTCGACATTGCCGGCCACCACGGCGCCGGGCGGGGCGGGGGCCAGCATGGAGCCCTGCCGGGTCAGGATGTTGAGCGGCGCGAGGCAGCCGGAGTTCAGCGGGATGTCGTCGTCCACCAGGGTGCGGAAGACGTAGAGGGCGGCCGCATCGACGATGGCCGAGGGGGCGTTGAAGTTCGATGGCAGCTGGTCGGCGGACTGGCGGAAGTCCAGGGTCGCCTCGCCGGCCTGGGCGTCCACCGTGGTGACCACGACGATCTGGCCGCCGCCGTCCATGGGCACGCGGGCCTCGCCGTTCGACAGCCTGCCGATGGCGCGGCGGACGCTGGCCGTGGCGTTGCGCTGCACGAAGGTCATGTAGGCGGCCACGACGTCGCCGCCGAAGCCCTCGATCATGCCCGCCACAGCGGACGCGCCGGCCTGGCAGGCGGCGATCTGGGCCTTGAGGTCGGCGATGTTGCGGTCCGGCGCGCGGGACGGCCAGCGCCCGGTGGCCAGCGCCGCGCGGGTCTCGGTCTCCAGGAAGCCGCCACCGCGCATGATCGGGATGGCGTCCAGCATGACGCCCTCCTCGTCGATGGTCTTGGAGAAGGGCGGCATGGAGCCCGGCTGCACGCCGCCGACATCGGCATGGTGGCCGCGGGCGGCGACATAGAAGGCCGCGCTCGTCGCGCCCGGCATGAAGACCGGCATGACCACGGTGATGTCGGGCAGGTGGGTGCCGCCGGCATAGGGGTTGTTCAGCGCGAAGGCGTCGCCAGGCGCGAGCGTCGGATGGCGGTCGCGGACGGCGCGGACGCTGGCGCCCATGGAGCCCAGGTGGACCGGCATGTGCGGGGCGTTGGCCACCAGGCCGCCATCGGCGTCGAAGAGCGCGCAGGAGAAGTCCAGCCGCTCCTTGATGTTCACCGAGTGGGCGGTGCGCTCCAGGGCCGCCCCCATGGCCTCGGCGACGCCCATGAAACGGCGGTTGAACAGTTCCAGGGTGATGGGGTCGGGGCGGTCCAGGGCGATGGCGCGGACCTGCACGCCGCCGGCGCGGGTCAGGCGGATCAGGCCGTCCGCTTCGGCGGTGGCCCGCCAGCCCAGCGGCAGGGCGATCTGGGTGTCGGGGCGGACGATGAGAGCCGGGCCGTCGAGGTTGGTCAGGGTGTCGGCGGCGACGATGGGGGCGAGGGAGATGTCGCTGTGGGCGAACATGGCGATCTCTCCCTCCCCTTCATGGGGCGGGTGGACGAGCGAAGCTCGGACGGGTGGGGAGTACTTGCCAGACTCCCCCACCCCGATAGCTTCACGATCTTCCCCTCCCCATGAAGGGGAGGGAGGGAGGGCGACCGCCTCCGCTTCGACGCTGGCGATGACGATGGTCCGATCGGGCTCTACGAACCCGAACAGGCGGCGGTGGGCGGCTTCGAAGGCGGCCTTCACCTCGGCCAGGGGACCCAGCGCGATGGGCAGTTCGGCGTCGGCGCCGTCGTAGCGCAGGCGCAGGGTGCGGGTGAGCTGGCCGTCGTCGGCGCCCTGGTCGGCCAGGGCCTGGCGGGCCTCGGCTTCGACGCCCTCCAGCAGGGTGGCGGCGCGGGTGAGGCCGGCGTCGTCCAGAGGCGCGTCCAAACCGGCCTGCTTGAGGGCCGTGACCCTCGCCTGGCCAATGCCCCAGGCCGAGAGCACGCTGCCGTAGCGGGGGCAAAGCACCTCGTCGACGCCTAGCGCCTCGGCCACCTGGCAGCCCACCTGGCCCGCCGCGCCGCCGAAGGCCACCAGGGCGTGGCCGCGGGGATCGAAGCCACGCTCAGTGGAGATGCGGCGCACGGCCTGGGCGCTCTGTTCCACGGCGATGGCCACGAAGCCCTCGGCGGCGGCCTCGACGCTGTCGGCGCCCATGGCCTCGGCCAGGTCGGAGAGGCGCGCGCGGGCGGCCTCGACGTCCAGGGGCGCGTCGGCGGTAGGCCCGAAGATGGCCGGGAAGAAGCGCGGATCGAGCCGGCCCAGCACCAGGTTGGCGTCGGTGACGGTGGCGGGGCCGCCGCGGCCATAGGCGGCGGGGCCGGGATTGGCGCCGGCGCTGTGGGGACCGACCCGGGCGCGCAGGCCGTCAAAGAACAGGATCGAACCGCCGCCCGCCGCCACGGTCTCCACGTCCAGCATCGGGCTGCGCAGCTTCACCCCGGCGATCGTCGCGGTATCCCGGCGCTCCAGGCGGCCGGCATAGCGGCAGACATCGGTGGAGGTGCCGCCCATGTCGAAGCCCAGGGCCTGCTCGGCGTGGGCGGCGTCCGCCGTATTGGCCACCCCCACCACGCCCCCTGCCGGACCGGAGACCACGGCGTCGCGGCCCCGGAAGGCGCTGGC
>JAYVDG010000145.1:0-2447 GCA_043749525.1 Phenylobacterium sp. | reverse complement strand
GGGCCTTGATCGCCGCGCTCTCGGTCTTCAGGGGCTTGGAGACGGGGCAGACCTCCTGAACGAAGTCGTTCAGGGCGTTGACCATGTTGTCGGGGGTCAGGCTGTAGAACACGAACTGCCCTCGCCGCTCGCTCTTCACCAGGCCGGCGTTCTCCAACACGCTCAGGTGCTGCGACACCGAGGGCTTGGAGATGTCGAACCGCGAGGCGATGTCGCCCGCCGTCAGCTCGGCATGGGACAGGTAGGCCAAGATCTTCCGGCGGACCGTCGAGGAGAGGGCTTCGAACACGCGCTGCACGGAGGGATTCCCGAATAATTAGGCCATTAGCTAATCACTTGATCCTCGACAGACAATGATTTAGGTAATTTACGAATTAGCTAACCGGAGAACGGTGATGATCCCTGGCGAGGAAGCCCACGACCCCTTCAAGGTCAACTCCGTCCGGCTACTGCCGGGGTCCAATCCCAAGCAAGGCGTCGTCCGATGGTCTCCGGTTCGGTCGCTGTGGAACGGGTCGATGATGGCCGGGGCCCTGGTCTTGGGTCCGCTGTTCTTCACCTGGGGTGGGTTCGCCGCCTTTCTGGCAGTCAGCGCCGTCGTCCTCTGCGCGGGCCACTCGGTGGGCTATCACCGCCGGCTCATCCACCGCAGCTTTAAGTGTCGCAAGAGCGCAGAGCGGACCCTGGTCTGGTTCGGCGCGGCGGTTGGCATGGGCGGGCCGCTATGGACGATACGCATCCACGACTTGCGGGACTGGGCTCAACGTCAGCCCGATTGCCACGACTTCCTGCGGCACGGGCGCGGTGTCTTGGGAGACGGATGGTGGAACCTGCACTGCCGGCTGGACCTCGACAGCCCGCCCGCCTTTGACCCAGGACCGGAGATCGCCGAGGACCCGTTCTACCGCTTCCTGCAACGGACCTGGATGCTGCACCAGATCCCCATCGCGCTCGGCCTCTTCGCCCTGGGCGGCTGGAGCTTCGTGGTCTGGGGCGTGTTCGTGCGCATCTTCGCCTGCAACACCATGCACTGGTACGTCGGCCGCCTGTGCCACAGCAAGGGGCCACAGAGCTGGCTGGTGGACGATGCGGGGGTCCAGGCCCACGACCTACCCTGGGCGGCTATCCCGACCATGGGCGAGAGCTAGCACAACAACCATCACGCCTTCCCCGGTTCGGCGCGGCACGGCCTCTATCCCGGCCAGGCCGATATCGGATTCCGCTTCATCCAGGTCCTGGCCTGGCTGGGACTGGCGCACGACATCCAGACCCCGGACGTCCTACCGGCCCGGCCGGGGATTACGCCTGTTTCGCCCAAGGCGCTGCTGGGAACCGCGGCCGGCCAGTCGGCCCTCGCCCACTAGGCCTCGAGATGCCCCAGCTTGTCGGGATTGCGGACCATGTAGATGCCCGCCAGCTTGCCGTCCTCGCCGGGCTGGAAGGCGACGGTGGCGGGGCCGTCCTCGCGTTCCAGGATCAGGCCGGGATAGCCGTTGATGCGCACGGCGCGGAAACTCAACGCGGTGCTTTCGCCGCGCCAGGCCAGACCCTCCATAAGGCGCACGATGTCCTCGCGGCCGATCAGGGGACGCAGGGCGGCGCTGCGCTTGCCGCCGCCGTCGGTGACCATCACCGCGTCCTCCGCCAGCATGGCCGACAGAGCCGCCATGTCGCCCTGGGCGGCGGCCATCATGAAGGCGGTGGCCAGCTTTGCTGCGTCCTCCTGGCTGACGGTGAAGCGGGGCCGGGTCTCCTTGACGTGGGCCCGGGCGCGGGTGGCCAGCTGGCGGACGGCGGGCTCGGTCTTGCCCAGGGTCTCGGCCACCTCCGCATAGTCCTCGTCGAAGACGTCGTGCAGCAGGAAGACCGCGCGCTCCAGGGGGGAGAGCCGCTCCAGGGCCAGCAGGAAGGCCACCGAGACGTCCTCGGCCCGCTCCACCGGATCGACCGACAGTTCCTCGATCAGCGGCTCCGGCAGCCAGGGGCCGCGATAGGCGTCGCGCTGGGTCTTCGCCGCCCGCAGGCGGTCGATGCAGAGGCGGCTGGTGACGCGCACCAGCCAGGCGGCGGGATCGGCGACCTCCTCCACGGCCCTCGTCCAGCGCAGCCAGGCGTCCTGCACCGCGTCCTCAGCTTCCGCCACCGAGCCCAGCATGCGGTAGGCCAGGCGGGTGAGTCGGGGCCGCTGGGCTTCGAAGGCGTCGGTATCCGTCATCAGGCCGCGAGCTTCCGGAAGGGCGCGGGCTCGCCGGCCACCGTGACGCGGGAGCAGGCGTGGCCGAAGCCCAGGGCGTACTTCAGGGTGGGATACATCCGCGCGGTGGTGAGCGCGAGGCTGATGGCCACCAGCCCCTTCTCCCCCCAGCGGCGGAGGATCTCGTCGCGCAGGGGATCGGCGGCCTCCATGTCGCGGGCCAGGCTGGCGTTGGCGAACCGCCAGGCCAGTG
>JAYVDG010000144.1:0-6901 GCA_043749525.1 Phenylobacterium sp. | reverse complement strand
CGCCCCCTAATTTCCGATAACATCAACACCGGGCTCCCGCAGCCAGGCCGCGCTTACATTTGCGCGCGCTATGGGTTGCGTGCCACCGCCGCGCCTTTGCGCGGGAACCCGAAGGTGAGGCTGGAGAAGGTGGTGTCAAAGTCGGCCTTGGCGTCGCCCTTCAACGGCCTGGTCCAGATGACGTTCAGCTGCCAGGAGCCCGTACGCGGCACATTGAACACCGCCCGCCCCGCGCTATCGCTGCGGATCTGCTCGATTGGACGCCCGTCGAAATCCAGGTTGTTCAGCTTCACCAGGGCTCCGGCGAGAGGCCGGCCGTCATAGAGAATGCGCACCGGCAGGCTCGTACCGGCGCTGGGCGCATAGGGGTTTATCTCCGGCACGATCTCAAGCGACAGGCCCACCGGTCGGGTGACCAAGGCGTCGGACTTGGCGCTTGGCGGTCCGACCTGAACCAGGGCCTTGGCGCGGCGGGTGTAGAGTTCTCGGCCCGGCTGATCGGCGATCTTCAACTGATCGCGCAGGGAGATGGCGGGCGTCATCCCCTCGTCCTTGATGTAGCTGGTGAACCTCAGACCCGGCAGTTCGCTCTGCGCATGGCTGGTCTGCAAGATCAGAACATGGACACCCGCGCCTGCAAACCGCAGCAGATGGTCCTGCTCCATGCTGCCGGCCCGCAGCTCTGCTTGGCGGTCCGTCCGGCCGGCAGGGCCGAGGCTGTAGAACGATGTCACGCGATTGGCTTCGGCGGTCCATCGCTGCCGGAACTGGCCGTGGCCGACCTGCAGCGAAGTCAGCACCGTACTGTTGGGAGCCAACCAGAACTGCGCGGGCTGCACCCAGAAGTCATGCGCCGTCGCGCTCGTCGCCAGCGCGGTGGCCAGCACGGCGCCGGCCGCCAGGGATCGGAAGGTTGAGGTCATCTTCATTCCATGTGATCTGCGACATAGCCAGGCGTCGGGGTGGTGGTCTGGAGCGCTGCGCCAAGGATGGCGACCGCCGCCAGCCAGCTCGCCAGCACCTTGATCCCAACGCCCCAGCGTCGAGCGACCAGCCAACCGCCAGGCAAGGCCAACAGCGCCCAGGGCGCAGCCTTGGCCAGGTCCAGCGGCGCGCCGGCGGCGGCGATCACCGCCCCACACCAGACCCCGGCATTGACGGCCAGGGGGAGGGCGACCGGTCGGTTCAGAGCTCCGGGGAAATGGACGCTCGCGGCGGTCACCAACACGCTGCTCCAGCAGCCGAGGAAGATGGCGTCCTCCCACGCCGGAGGAACGGTCAGGAAGGTCGCCATCAGCGCGCCAATTCCAAAAATCGGCAGGCAGACCACGAGGCTTCGGCGCGGCGCAAAACTAAGCGCGAACCCTAGTGCGGCTGCCAACAGCGCCGGAGGCAGAGCACCTCCCCTCAAGCCCCCACCGCCCGATAAAGGAAGTAAAAGCCTGTCAGCGCGATGAGGCCGCCCAGTGTGCGGGTCAGGACGACGCCACCCCGATAGGCGTTGAGCGTGCCGATACCGATCCCGACCAGGTGCAACGATCCGGTGGCCAGCATGAAACCGACGCTGTAGCCGATGGGGTCGGCGGCCGACGGCAGCTCCTTGCCGTGGGCGTAGCCGTGGAAGATCGCGAACACCGCGACGATGGCCGAAGCGGCCCAGATCGGCGCGCGAAGGGCGCCGGCGATGGCGACGCCGAGCACCAGCACCGAGACCGCAATCCCGACCTCCACCGGCGGCAACGGCACATTGGCCATGCCCAACACGCCGCCGATGGCCATGACCGCCGGGAAGATCACGGGCAGGGCGATGATCAGCGGCCGGCCCAGGAACGCGCCCCACAGCCCCACCGAAACCATGGCCAACAGGTGGTCGAAACCCGTGAGCGGATGCAGGAAACCCGACTTGAATCCGCCGGCCAGGCCGGTGCCGGTGTGGGCGAAGGCCGGTCCCGATGCCAGGCAGAGGCCGGCGCAAAGCGCCAGCAGCAGGTGAGCGCGATGGTCCCTAGTCATGAGGGGCGGCCTTCCCCTGTTTGAAGACGATCTCCGAGATCACGCGGCAGCCATCGCGCCGCGACAGTTGGACGAAGACATCGACGATGCCGCGCACATAGTCGGCGATCTCCGTACGGCTCAGCTGCAGGCCGGTCTGCAGGACCATTAAGCTCAGTTGGTCGATGGCCCCGCGCGGGCTGTCGGCGTGCAGGGTGGTGATCGAGCCCGGGTGGCCGGTGTTGACCGCGCGTAGGAAGCTGGTGGCCTCGCGTCCGCGCAGTTCGCCCAGGATGATGCGGTCGGGCCGCATGCGCAGGGAGGCCTGGACCAGATCCTCGGCTGTCACCTGGGCTTCACCGGTCTCGCCGCGGACCGCGACCAGGCCGACGGCGTTGGGGTGATCCAGTTGCACCTCGGCGGCGTCCTCGATCAACACCAGGCGTTCCTCGCGCGGCACCTCCTTCAGCAAAGCGTTGAGGAAGGTCGTCTTGCCAGTGGAGGTGCCGCCGGCCACGATGATGTTCTTGCGGCCGCGCACCGCGACCCGCAGGAACTCAGCCAGTTGGCCGGCGTCGAGCAGGCCCTGGAGCTGGGCGTCCAGCGCCTCGCTATCGGACCGTCCATCGGTGCGCACATGGGCGAAGGCCTCCGCGCGGTCGTAATCGTCCAGACTGAGATCGGCCACCACATGCTTGCGCACGGCGATGGCGAGGTCGCCGCGGGTGGCCGGCGGCGCGATCACCTGCACCCGTTCTCCGCTCGGCAGGGTCGCGGCCAGCAGCGGATGCTCGCGGCTGATGCCCTGGTTGGAGAAGCTGGCGATCTGGCGCGCCAGCCGCCACAGGGTGGTCTCGTCGAGGCCGGGCGCGGCATGGCGCTCGATGGCGCCCAGCACCGTCTCGACCCAGACCTCGCCCGGCTTGTTGATGAAGATGTCGGTGACCTCGGCGCGGTCCAGCAGGAAGGCCAGTGGCGCGAGATAGGTTCTCAGATAGATGGTGGCGGGTTCGGCGCTCACCGGATCGGATCCACGCCGGAGAAGTCCAGGTCGCGGGACACGAAGATGCGGATCGCCTCGCCCTGCGGCACCTTGATGGTCGGCGAGATCTTCTCCCCCTGCACCGCCGAGCTGGCCAGGCCGGCGGCGGCGCCGGGCGAGCCGATGCTGATCTGGGTCGACGGCGTGTCACCCAGGGAGGCGACGCCAGCGCTCAGCACCGACAGCAGGATCGAACCGCTGAAGCGGCGGAAGAAGTGGCGGTCTACATCGCCCTCCAGCCCGCCGCGGCCCAGGGCGTCGGTGCCCGGCGAGCCGATCTGGATCGAAACCCCGTCCGGCCGCAGCACCCGGGTCCAGATGATGAAGGCCCGCGACTGGCCCAGCGCCACGGCGCTTTTGTACTGGCCGATCAGCCGGCTGCCGCGCGGGATCAGCACAGCGCGGCCATCGAAGCTCAGCACGTCGCGGCTGACCACCGCGCGGGTGAAGCCCGGTAGGTCGGAGTTGATCGCCGTTTCCAGCACGCCCGGGATGATGGTCCCCTGCGGCGCGAGGGCCGAAAGGTTGCGCAAGGTCGTCGCCCGGGCGCGGGCCGGCGCCTCATCACCCACCCGCTCGGCGAACTGTTCGCTGTCGGTGAGTTCAGGGCCCTTGGCCTGGCCACCGACGGCGCCCGTACCCGGGACCGCCGTGGCCTGCGGCCCAGATTGGCCGCTCAAGGCCTGGGCGAGAACCATCCGATCGCCAGACGCTGCGCCGAAATCGACCACCACCGACGGCGCGCGGCGGCGCGCCATGATGTCACCCTGTGACGGGCCGAGCCTTGGAGCCGACGACGGGACGTAGGCGCCTGACACATTGTACGGGGGCGGCGGGGGTGGTGATGGTGGCATCGCCACCTGGGTCGGCAGACCGCTGAAAGGCCCTGGATCGCCGCCGGTCGAGATCTGGGTCAGCGGCAGTTCCAGCGGCGGCGGTGAAGCCTCGGCGACGGAGCTCGCCTGGCCTGTCGGGGTCACCAGGCTGTCGGCGCGCGCCATCCGGTGGCTGTTGAGCACCAGGAAAAGCGCGACTGCGACCAGCGAGAAGCCGCCCACGATCAGCGCCGGGTTGAGGGTGCGGGTCGTCGATCCCACCACGGGTTCGGAAGACTCGGCCGCCAGGGCCAGGTCGTCGGATATCGGAGGCGGCAGGTCGCCGCCTGGCGCGCGAGGATCGGTCATTTGGCGGCGGTCCGTTGGTTCAGGGCCGCGGCGCGGTAGGCCTGGTTGATGACGGTCGCCACCTGCTTGCCGTTGCGCAGCATGAAGCGCGGCGCCAGTTGCTCGACCACGGTGTAGCCGCCGCGGACGCCGTAGTTCACCAGACTCTCAGCGCCGTCGGCGCCGACGGCGAAGATGGCGGGTGCGGCGGCCTGGGGCGCCCAGGCGAAATAGGTCATGCGGCCATCGTCGAAGACTTGAACGGGCGCGCTTTCCGCGGCTCCGGTCACCGCATAGGCGCTGTTGACCACCTCCGGCGGCGGTTCAACGAACTCGGGAGCTGCGGCGGCCACGGCCACCTGCGGATAGATGAACCGCACCACATAGGGAGTCCGCGCCAGGCTGGCGCCGACGCTCACCCGCAGGTCGAAGGCATAGCGGCGCTGGTTGGTCACTACGGTCATGTTGGTGACGGCGCGCTTGTCGATGGGCTTGAGGAACAGCAGGTTGGCGTTGCGGTTGGGGGTGACCTGCCAGCCCAGGGAGTCACCGATTGAGACATTCACCAGGCGCTCGTCCGGCGCGAACTCCAGCATCAGCTGGTAGCCCACGACACCGTGCAGCAGCACAACCTGGTCCGGATCGTACTCCACGCTCTGGATGTGGGCATCGCCAGAACCGGGACGTGGGACCTGCGCCGCCTGCACAGCCAGGGGCGCGGCCATCAGAACCAAGGCGAGGGGCAGGAGGCCGCGCATCAGCGCTGCCCCTGCGAGGCGGCCGTCGATCCGATCATCTCAGAGTCCCGACGGTAGGAGGTCACCTGGAAGCCCAGAGGATTGAGGAACCGGTCGCCCATCCGCATCGGCGCGCCGGTGTAGCGGAACCCGATCACCGCGGCGAAGGAGGCGCGGTCGCCCGTCGGCGAACCGCTGTCGCGCCGTTCGGAATCGAAGCGCACCAGAGCGCTGGTGGGCGACAGCAGCGAGATGCTCTTGATGGTGGGTTGCAGCACGGTGGTGCGGCCATACATCTTCATCGGACTGGACGGGTTGGAGGCCGACATGGTCCGCAGATACTGGGTCCTGGCCTCGCCGGCCGACCACAGCGCGACCTTGCGATAGGTGGCCTGCAGGTCGACGGGATCGAAACCTTCGCGGGCCAGGACGTACTGAGCCAGGAAGGCCTGCGTGACCGCAGCGTCCTGCGACAGCAGGCCCGGTCGCAGGCCTTGGGCGGTCTCCACGTACCCGGTCTGGCGGTCGACGGTGATCGTGTACGGGACCACGGTCTTCAGCGGCATCATTGAGGCCAGCGCGATGGCTTCGAAGAGGGCCACCGTGCCGGCCGCGCCAGCGATGATCCAGGCAAGACGGCGTGAGGACCGCAGAGCGCCATGGACGTCCTGCGACCAGGAGGCGGCTTCCGCATAGTAGGCGCCTCGTTGAAGCGGCTTGTCAGGCTTCATCGATCTCTCCGAACATTGCTCGCGGCCCGACGGGGCTGGGCGGCGCGGCGATAGGTCTGGCCCAAGGGCGACGCGCGCTGAGCCTCGGCGCCCGCGGGTTCGTCACGGCCCCGACCCACCGAGGTGCGCCGAGGTCCGTCGGCGGCCACCAGCTCCAGCCGGCTCTCGCGTCGGTCCATGGCGGCGACCGCGGCCGCGACCGCGGCGGCGCGAGGCGGCGCGGAAGCCTGTGACGTGCCGGCGGCTTCACCGGCGCCACCGATGGTGGCCACGCCCGCAACGCTGGCGCGACTGGTCTCGCTTGCGGCCACGGCGCGCCAGGGCAGCCGAAAGCCGGTGGCGACCATTGCGGTCGCAATCGCCAGCGACAGGGCGACGCCGGTGGAGATCAGGGTCAACAGCAGGATGGCGTTGGCCGGGCCCACATCCACCACGCCCTGGGCCCGCATCTCGGCCAGCCGGACCAGGTGCGGCTCGATCAGCACCAGTTGGACGATTAGGCTCAGGGTCGCCAGCAGGGGCGTCAGGGCGAAGGCCACCGCGGCCCGCAGCCAGCCCTCGAACACGCCCCGCGTGGCGTCGAACATCAGCAGCGCGATGAAGATCGGCCCCAGGGCCAACAGCAGGCCCAGAACGATCTTCGCCGCCAGCACCGCGCCGAGGCTCATCATCAGCATCAGCATCGCCGCCAGGGTCAGGCCGAAGGCCGCGCCGGCGTTGCCGCCCTGCAGCGGCGACGCGACGCTCAAGCTGTGCTGAGTGTAGTAGGTCGCCGAGCGCTGCAGCTCGTCATAAGCCAGTTGCAGGCCGTCGAAGGGGTTGCCCCGCAGCGCCGAACCGGGCGGCTGGATCGCGTCCAGCATCGAGGTGGCCAACTGCTCGGGCCCCAGGAAAAGGGTGTCGAACACCACGCGCTGATAGGTCGGCCAGTTGGTGGCCAGCGCCAACACCGCGCCGATCTTCAGCGCCGTGATCGTCAGGTCGCCGACTCGCAGCGGCGTGCGGCCGATCAGCATCCCGAAGCCGAGCACCCCGATGTAGAGCGTCAGCATCGCGGTCAGAGCCGGGGCGAAGGGCGACCCCGGCTGGGCGAGTGCGCCATAGCCCACCTCGGCCATCACCCGGACGTTGCAGTCCACCGAGCCCAGCAGGCCCTGGACCAGTCCGATGTCGGGCGCCGCGGCGGGACAGAAGCCGGCCATCACGCCTGCTCCAGCAGTTGCGGCAGCCAGACGG